>NZ_WIVQ01000100.1:0-17079 GCF_009600545.1 Pseudomonas sp. FSL R10-1339
CCTGGCGTACGGCCTTCGCTGCGCTCAGGTTCCCTCGCTCCGGTCCCGCTCCGTGGGCACGCCGCCACGGGCCATCCATGGCCCATCGCGGCTCTCCCGGCATCCATGCCGGTCGACCCACTGCGCAGAACCTCCACTCGGCCTGCCGATGGGGCGAGCAGATCAAAATCAAAAGCCAGATCAAAAGCGGTCGAGGCGGCCGAGCGGCCGGTTTGGATGAGGGATTTGCGAACAACAGACGGGCTTGATCGGCAACAGAGTTTCTACAGGGTCATTTGTCTGCCCCAAGTCACAGCAAACGCTAATCCCTCTTATTTCAATTCCCCTTCCCTGCTAAACTTTGCGCCCTCGATTTTGCTCGCTGATCTGGACGTTTGATGCCTTCGTTGCCTCTTCGCCTGTCTCTGCTGCTCATGGCCCTGTGCCTTGGCGGTTGTGATAATGCCCCGCGCTTTACCAAACCCGAGCCCGGCGAAGCCCGCTCAGGCGGGGCTACTACGGTGCGCAAAACCGATCAGAACTCGTTTTCCATGCCCTCGGCCAACTTGTCGCCCACCCGGCGCCTGGATTTCAGCGTCGGCAACAGCTTCTTTCGCAGCCCCTGGGTCATAGCCCCGTCCACCACAACCGCCCGTGATGGCCTGGGCCCGTTGTTCAACACCAACGGCTGCCAGAACTGCCACATCAAGGATGGTCGCGGCCACCCTCCCGCTCCGGGCGCCAAGAACTCGGTGTCGATGCTGGTGCGCCTGTCGATCCCCAACGACCCTGCTTACGCCACGCTGATCGAGCAAGCAGGCATCGTGCCCGAGCCGGTCTATGGTGGCCAGTTGCAGGATATGGCCGTGCCCGGTGTAGCTCCCGAAGGCAAGGTTCGGGTCGATTACGAGCCGGTCACCGTGCGTTTCAAGGACGGCACTGAAGTCGAACTGCGCAAGCCCACCCTGCAGATTACCCAGCTGGGTTATGGCCCGATGCATCCCGACACCCGCATGTCGGCCCGCATTGCACCCCCGATGATCGGCCTGGGGCTGCTCGAGGCCATCCCCAACGAAGCCATTCTGGCCAATGCCGACAAACGTGAGGGTATTGCCGGGCGCCCGAACTGGGTGTGGGATGACGCGCAACAAAAGACTGTGTTGGGCCGTTTTGGCTGGAAAGCCGGGCAACCGAACCTCAATCAACAAAATGTTCACGCTTTTTCTGGTGATATGGGGCTCACGACTTCCCTGAGGCCCTTCGATGACTGCACCAAGGCCCAAACTGCCTGCCTCGAGGCGCCCAACGGCAATGGCCCCGATGGCGAACCCGAGGTCAGCGACAATATTCTGCGCCTGGTGGAGTTCTACACTCGTAACCTGGCCGTACCCGCCCGCCGTGATGTCGGCGCACCCCAGGTGCTGGCCGGGAAAAACCTGTTCTACCAGGCCGGCTGCAACTCATGCCATACGCCAACGTTCACCACATCGGCCAACGCCGCCGAGCCCGAACTGGCCAATCAGGTCATCCACCCCTACAGCGACTTGCTGCTGCACGACATGGGCCCGGGCCTTGCCGATAACCGCAGCGAATTCGCCGCCAGCGGCCAGGACTGGCGTACGCCGCCGTTGTGGGGAATCGGCTTGACCCAGGCGGTAAGTGGCCACACCCAGTTTTTGCACGATGGTCGTGCCCGCAACCTGCTGGAAGCCGTGCTCTGGCATGGCGGCGAGGCCGAACCGGCCAGGCAGCAGGTGTTACGCTTTAATGCCGAGCAACGCGCCGCGTTGCTGGCGTTCCTGAACTCTCTTTAACGCTTTACAAGATCGGGGACCCCGACATGTTTCGACCCAAGCTGTTGTTCACCAGCCTTGCCGCCATCGCCCTGGCGGCCTGCTCGCCACAAGACCCGCAGGCCGTCACCTCGGCAGCCATCGCCAAACAAGTGATCCTGCCTACCTACAGCCGCTGGGTTGAAGCTGACCGCCAGTTGGCCGTCAGCGCACTGGCCTACTGCCAGGGCAAGGAAACCCTGGAAACGGCCCGCGCCGACTTCCTGCATGCGCAAAAAGCCTGGGCCGAGCTGCAACCTTTGCTGATCGGGCCTCTGGCCGAGGGTAATCGTTCGTGGCAGGTACAGTTCTGGCCGGACAAAAAGAACCTGGTCGGCCGTCAGGTCGAACAACTGGTGATCGCTCAGCCGCAGATCGATGCCGCGGCCCTGGCCAAGTCCAGCGTTGTGGTGCAAGGCTTGTCTGCCTACGAATACATTCTGTTCGACAGCAATATCAACCTGGCCGACGATGCGCAAAAAGCCCGTTACTGCCCGCTGCTGACTGCCATCGGCGAACGTCAGAAGCAACTGGCCGAAGAGATTCTGGCCAGCTGGAACAGCACGGACGGCATGCTCGCGCAAATGAGCAAGTTCCCCAACCAGCGCTACGCCGACTCCCACGAAGCCATCGCTGACGTGCTGCGCGTGCAGGTCACCGCACTCGATACCCTGAAGAAAAAACTCGGCACGCCAATGGGCCGCCAGAGCAAAGGCATCCCGCAACCGTTCCAGGCTGATGCATGGCGCAGCGAGTCGTCACTCAAAAGCCTGGCCGCCAGCCTGGCCGCAGCCCAGACCGTTTGGGCCGGTGTCGACAACAAGGGCCTGCGCAGCCTGCTACCCGCTGAACAAAAGCCGTTGGCTGACAAGATCGACGCGGCCTACGCCACCTCGCTCAAGCTGTTCAATGACAACCAGCGCACCCTCAACGAGTTGCTGGCTGACGATGCCGGGCGCGCCCAGCTCAACGCCATCTACGACAGCCTCAACGTGGTTCACCGCCTGCACGAAGGCGAACTGGCCAAGGCCCTGGGCATCCAGCTGGGCTTTAATGCCAACGACGGCGATTGATAAAGGAAGGTTCGATGATGCGCAGGCAAGCACTCAAGCTTGGTGGCTTATTGCTCAGTGCAATCACGCTGGGCGGTTGGTCACTGTTTAAACAGAAAGGCCAAAGCCCGTTGCTGCTGAGTGCCCGCGACGATGCAGACGGCAATCACCTGGC
This sequence comes from Pseudomonas sp. FSL R10-1339, assembly GCF_009600545.1. NCBI lineage: Bacteria > Pseudomonadati > Pseudomonadota > Gammaproteobacteria > Pseudomonadales > Pseudomonadaceae > Pseudomonas > Pseudomonas sp. FSL R10-1339. Next base: position 3,039 of record NZ_WIVQ01000100.1, read on the forward strand.
TGTTGGTTATCGTCTGGATGGCACTCAGGTGTTCAGCACCCGGGTCGGCCAGCGCTGCCATGACATCATTAACCATCCGACACTGCCCATTGCCCTGTTCGTGGCGCGGCGCCCCGGTACCGAAAGCTACCTGATCAGCCTGACAGACGGGGAGTTGCTGCAAACCCTGACGTCCCGGCCCAACAGGCATTTTTATGGGCACGCGGTCATCCATAAAGACGGCGAGTGGCTGTACACCACTGAAAACGACACCACTGATCCGGGCCGTGGCTTGCTTGGGGTTTATCGCTTTGAAGGCGAGCGCCTGATCCACAGCGGTGAAATTCCCACCCACGGCGTCGGCCCGCATCAGGTGTCGTGGATGCCTGACGGTGAAACACTGGTGGTGGCCAACGGCGGTATTCGTACCGAAGCCGAAAGCCGGGTCGAAATGAACCTGAACGCGATGGAACCCAGCCTGGTGCTGATGCACCGTGATGGCAGCCTGATCAGCCAGGAAACCCTGAGCCAGCAGATGAACAGTGTGCGCCATTTGGGCATTGCCAGTGACGGCACCATCGTCGCTTGCCAGCAATTTATGGGGGATGCCCATGAGTTGTCGGAACTGTTGGCCATCAAGCGTCCCGGCCAGCCATTTGAACCCTTCCCGGTGGCCGAGCAGCAACTGCGCGCCATGGGCCATTACACCGCCAGTGTCGCGGTTCACAGTGAGTTGCGTCTGGTTGCGCTGACGGCTCCGCGGGGCAATCGGTTCTTTATCTGGGACCTGGACAGTGGCGTGCTGCGCCTGGATGCGCCATTACCGGATTGTGCTGGGGTGGGTGCAGTGGAGGATGGCTTTGTGGTTACGTCCGGCCAGGGCCGTTGCCGTTTCTACGATTGCCGTCAGAGCGAGCTGATAGCCAAGCCATTGGATTTACCCTCGGGGCTTTGGGACAACCATTTGCATATCATGTAGAGCTGCAGAAACACTTGTAGTCGCTGCCTAAGGAAAGAGGCTGCGTCCGGCTGCGCAGCAGTCGTAAACCCAAAGATCACGGTGTATCAGATACACCAACGCTGGATGGCTTTACGACTGCTGCGCAGCCGGACGTAGCCTCGCACGGCTCGTCAACTGCTACAGGGACTTGGCTATTACTTCTTCAGCCCCTGGCTCATTCCAAACATAAACAGCAACAGGTCGTGGTCGGGCCGGGTTGCTACCGCAGCTTTGACCACCCGCGGCAACGGACAATGAGCCCCTATTTGGGCCCCGCTCAACACTCGAGTCACAGGCTGTTCCCATGCGGCAAACGCCACGCCAGCAATGACCAGGGCACCCAGCAGAAACAAACTTCGTGCTATTTCTCGCTTCATCACCGTAAACCTTTGATAGCGCTGCCAAACACTGTCTTATAAAAGTAGATCAGTCTGTCCCACTCTGTTGCACTCCACGACGAATGGCGGCGCAATTGCTTAAGATCGTGAGAAGCGGCTTTTTGGGCCGTCAGGCGTTGCCGACTTTTTTCCAGGTCCAGCAAAGCCACGTCAACCTCGGCTCCCTCGCCCTGCCCCGTCACCCGTACAAAGACATGTTTGGCGTACAGGCAGCCGTGCTGCCAACGGCCCAGGTGCATACGAGCCAAGGTATGGCCTATCGCTTCAAGCACTCGGTCATGTACCGCTTCACCGCAGCGCTCGCGCTCACCGGCGGCGTACCAGTTATCGATTTCAACAAAGCCTTCCAGGCCCACGGTCACCAGCAATGCACGCCATTGCTTGTCTGTCGCTTGTTGCGCTCCGCAGTACACCAGCTCCGGCACACCAACCGACAAAGCGCTCAAGGCCAGCAACGCATCCTGTTCACGCAACACCGTCGGGCGACCCAGCGGGTAACGCCAGCTACGGTAGGTATGCCCCACCTGTCGTTTGGCGTAGAGCAAGCGCCCTTCACCATCATGAATCCGTTGTACACCACTCTCGCCACCACGACGCTGATTGGGCTCTTCAACCCATTCGCCTTGCTGATTCCAGTAAAACTCGAATGGGTCTTCAGTCGCAGAGGGGGATTGCTGTACAAAATCAACGGTCATGAGTTATCTCTTTCGTAATACGTAAACCCGCCACATCGCATAGAGCGGAATAAAGTCCAAATGGTCCTGAACGGTGAAACCTGCCTTTTTGAATTCCGCCTCCACTGTAGCAGCAGGTAACACAAAACGATTTTGGTAACCGTATTGATCTGCCTCTGCAGCGCGTTGACGCTCGAGACGCTTGCGTTTCCAGGCCTTAAAATTGCCATCTACCCACAACGAGATAATCACACTGTCCCGGCTAACGCGATGAAGCTCCCGTAATAGAGCCATCCGGTGGCTTGCATCGCCAATGTGGTGCAACAAGCGCATGCAAAAAACACTGTCAACCGAGTTGTCAGGCAAATCTATTTCAAAAGCTGACATCTGCAAGCGCCGTACCCGTTTCACTACGTCGGCGGGTTGGGCCAAAGATGCCACCTCCAGCATGGACGCCGAGTTATCGGCACCGATGATCTCGCGGCTTGGCATTTGTGCCAGCAACGGCCAGAAACGGCCCGCGCCACAAGGCAAATCGAGAACGACCTGAGGTTCGCCTGCCAGCTGCAAAGCGCGACGCGCCAATTGTTCATCGCGCTTGTGCGACAAACGTCGGGCCAGGCCGTCCTGATGCTTGATCAGGTATTGCGTAGCGTGATGCTGGTCGTACTTTTCAGAAAATTTGAGTTTGATGATCGAGTTCATGCAAGTGCTCCAGAAGCTAATGAGCACTACCTTAATCAGCGGGACGTGTGCATCAGGTCATGGACAGGTGAAAATTCTGTCAGACCATTCATACAAACATTTCAAGGTTTTACAGGTTGAAAGTACTGGCGCAGGGCCACTTACGCCCAGACTTTCGGGGTGTGCGGCCTGCAGAACGCAGGCCGCAGAAAAGACTTCAAACCTCGGCCGGACCAAGCTCGACACGAAAACGGCAGCCATTTGGCTCCATGGTGGTCAGTGTGACCCGCCAGCCCTGGCTATCGCAGATGCGCTGCACCAGTGACAGGCCAAGCCCCAGGCCTTCACCGCGTTTTTCGCTGCCGCGCACAAAGGGCTGAAACATCGCCTGGCGCTTTTCTTCAGGGATGCCCACGCCGCTGTCTTCCACCACAAAACCGCTGGGTTCCAGGGTCAGCCGGATAAACCCGCTGTCGGTGTAGTGCAAGGCATTGCGCAACAAGTTGCCCATGACGGCATGCAGGAAAGTGGCGTTATAACGGGTATCCAGCGGATTGCCGGGGTCGTAGATCAGCTCAAGACCCTTAGCTTCAATCGGCTCGCGCCACAGGCTGATCAGGCCTTCGGCCACGGTAGTCAAGGTCACCGTAGGCGACATGTTGGCATCCTCATGCAGGGCACGGGCCAGCATGAGGAAGGTTTGCACCAGTTCGCGCATTTCCTCACAGGCACGGGAAATACGCTCGACCTGTGAACGACTGCGCTGATCCAGCGACGGGCTTTCCAGCAACAGCTCGCAGGAACTGGCCAGCACCATCAGCGGAGTACGCAGCTCGTGACTGACATCACTGGTGAACAAACGCTCGCGGGTCAGGGTGTCGCGCAACCGACCCAGCGTGGCATCGAACGCCACTGCCAGCTCGCCCACTTCATCGGCCGCATAATCCGGGGCCAACGGCGGCGCCAGCCCCAGTAACTGATCGCGATGGCGAACCTGACGTGCCAGACGGATAACCGGAGCCATCACTCGCCGCGCCAGGGTCCAACCCAGGAACACCGCCAGCGCCAGCGCCAGGACAAAACCGACGGCGACCACAGCAAACAACACGCGCTCGCGCTCTTCAAAATCGCTCTGGTCTTGCAGCAGGACATAACGCCGGCCATCGACCACTTCTACCATCGCGTGATACGACAACTGGTCACGGAACACTTCATGAAAGCCCGGATCCAGATGACGCAGGTCCTTGGGCAGGGCAAAGTCGCCACGCCCGCCACTGAAATAAAACAGCTGGCTCGGCTTGGGGCGATGGTTCCACTCCGCGCCGTTGTCCATCAGCAACAGGCGCTGCAAATCCCCGCCCAGCCCTGCCGATATGAGTTTTTCTTCGACCAGGTGCACGGTGGCAATAATGCCCACAGCGAATGTCCCTGCCACCAGCGCGCTCATCAATGCAAAAGCGATGATGATCCGCTGGGAAAGACTTTGCCTAAACTCCATCACGAACCTCGGCGAGGCGATAGCCCACGCCATGTACGGTGTGCAACAGAGGCTTGTCGAACGGCTTGTCGATGACCTGACGCAATTGGTGGACGTGGCTGCGCAGGCTGTCGCTGTCCGGGCAATCATCGCCCCACAAGGCTTCTTCCAGCACTTCGCGGCGCAATACATGGGGGCTTTTCTGCATGAGTACCGCCAGCAATTTCAAGCCCACCGGATTGAGCTTGAGCAGACGGCCTTCGCGTGTCACTTCCAGGGTATCGAGGTCGTAACGCAACTCGCCGACCTGCAGTTCGCGTCGCCCGCCGCCCTGGGCACGACGCAAAACCGCCTCGATGCGGGCAGCCAGCTCGGACAGGGCAAAGGGTTTTAGCAAATAGTCATCGGCACCTGACTTGAAGCCTTGCAGGCGGTCATCCAACTGGTCGCGGGCGGTCAGCATGATCACCGGGGTATCGCGACGGGCATCTTCACGCAGGCGCTTGCACAGGGTGTAGCCGTCGATGCCGGGCAACATGATATCGAGCACAATCAGGTCGTAATGCTCGGTGGCCGCCAGGTGCAGGCCCGACAAACCATCTTGCGCACAGTCAACGGTATAGCCCTTGAGACCCAGGTAGTCGGCAAGGTTGGCGAGGATATCGCGGTTGTCTTCAACCAATAGAATTCGCATGGGCACTCTCTCCGTTCACAGTTACGGCCGTCTTGGCCCGCGCAGCTTAAGGCCAAGAACCCCGCAGGGCCAGCACCACAGGGCGCTCAGACAATTTAGTTACGACTCTCACATAAATGACATTTTTTTTACTGTCGGTTCACAAACTCAATACAGTGGCGCCGGCACACTTTCGCACCCCCGCGTTTAAGGAAAAACAACTAATGCGTCTGCTGCACACCGCGCCTATGCGCTATCTCCTGCTGTTGACTGGCTGTTGGCTGGCGACTTTTCTAATCACCCGAGGCGTTCTGCTAGTTACACACCTGGGAGAGGCCGGCAACAACTGGCTGCCCGTGTTTGGCATTGGTTTGCTCTACGACCTTGGCTTTCTAGCCTATGCCGCCGTGCCGCTGGGGGGCTATCTGCTGTTATGCCCACCAGCCCTGTGGCGTCGCCGCGGCCACCAGTGGTTCCTGCAGGGCCTGCTGACGGTCAGCTTGTTTGCCATGCTTTTTACTGGCGTGGCCGAGTGGCTGTTCTGGGATGAGTTCGGCGTGCGTTTCAACTTTATCGCCGTGGACTACCTGGTCTACTCCGATGAAGTGCTGAATAACGTACTGGAATCCTATCCAATCGGCATCCTGCTCAGCGCCATCGCCCTGGCTGCCATTGTATTGAGCCTGATAGTGCGTAAACCGTTCAATGCGGCCATGAATGCCGAGCTACCGACACTGGGTGGACGTATCGCCACCTTTGCAGGCCTGCTGCTGGTAGCGGGCCTGAGCCTGCAACTGCTCGACCAGGACAGCCCGCGCGGCCAGGGCGGCAACGCCTACCAGCATGAACTGGCGAGCAATGGCCCTTACCAGTTCTTCGCTGCGTTCCGTAACAACGAGCTGGATTACCAGCAGTTTTACGCCAGCCTGCCCACCGATGTAGTGGCCAAACAGTTGCGCGCCGAACTGACCGAGCCCAACGCCACCTTTGTGGGCCAGGACCCACTGGATATCCGCCGCAACATCGATAACCCGGGTGCTGTGCGCCAGCCCAATATCGTACTGGTGACCATCGAAAGCCTCAGTGCCAAGTACCTGGGCAGCAACGGTGATGGCCGCAACCTGACGCCGAATCTGGATCAGCTGCGTAAAGAGAGCCTGTACTTCAACAACTTTTATGCCACCGGCACGCGTACCGACCGGGGCCTGGAAGCCATTACCCTGGCCATTCCGCCGACGCCCGGGCGTTCAATCGTCAAGCGTATCGGCCGTGAAAGCGGCTTTGCGAGCCTGGGCCAGCAGCTCAATGGCGTGGGCTATGACAGCGTGTTCGTCTATGGCGGGCGCGGTTACTTCGACAATATGAACGCCTTCTTCAGCGGTAACGGCTACCGCGTGGTCGACCAAAGCAGCGTTAATGAGGCCGATATCCACTTCAAAAATGCGTGGGGCATGGCTGACGAAGACTTGTACCGCGAAACCCTGAAACTGGCCGATGCCAATTACGCGCAACAAAAACCGTTTTTGTTGCAACTGATGACGACCTCCAACCACCGTCCTTACACCTACCCTGAGGGCCGGATCGACATCAAATCGGGTAACGGCCGCGACGGCGCAGTGAAATACACCGACTACGCCATCGGCCAATTCCTCAACGATGCGCGCAAAAAGCCGTGGTTCGACAATACGATTTTCGTCTTCGTTGCCGACCACACGGCGGGCAGTGCCGGCAAGGAAGACTTGCCGATCACCAACTATCAGATCCCGCTGTTTATCTATGCGCCCAAGTTGATCGACGCCCGTGAAAACTCGCAACTGGCCAGCCAGATCGACCTGGCGCCCACCTTGCTCGGCTTGCTGAACCTGGATTACCAGTCGACCTTCTTTGGCCGCAACCTGTTGCAGGACAACCCGCTGCCGCCGCGCGTGGTCGTGGGCAACTACCAGCACCTGGGCTTGTTTGACGGCAAAGACCTGGCCATTCTCAGCCCGCGTCAGGGGCTGCGCCGCCATGATGATGCGCTGAGCACCAGTATTGAATCGCGGGTAGCGGCGACTGATCCGCTGATTGAGCGGGCAATAGCCTACTACCAGGGTGCCAGTCATGGCTTCAAGCAGCAGTTGCTGGGCTGGAAGCCGGCGCAAAAGGGACATGTGCAGGTTTCAGAACGCTAATTGACCCACGACCCTCACCCCAACCCTCTCCCATAGGGAGAGGGGGCTGATTGGGGCAAACCCCAGCCCCTCTACAGCCTGAATGCATTGAGTTGAATCCTGCATCGGCTCGGTCAAGCCCCTCTCCCTCTGGGAGAGGGCTAGGGTGAGGGGCTTTTAACAGACCTACAAAAAAGCCCCGCCTGATTACTCAGGCGGGGCTTTTGCGTAGCGGGGTAAGGCTGGCTTACATCATGCCGCCCATACCACCCATGCCGCCCATGTCTGGCATGCCGCCAGCTGGTTTGTCTTCCTGGATCTCAGCGATCATCGCCTCAGTGGTGATCATCAGGCTGGCAATCGACGAAGCCGCTTGCAGAGCCGAACGAGTCACTTTAGCCGGGTCAAGGATACCCATTTCGATCATGTCGCCGTATTCACCAGTGGCTGCGTTGTAACCGTAGTTACCCGAACCCTGCTTCACTTTGTCGACAACTACGCTTGGCTCATCACCGGAGTTGGCAACGATCTGGCGCAGAGGTGCTTCAACAGCACGACGCAGCAGAGCAATACCCACGTTCTGATCAGCGTTGTAGCCTTTCAGTTCGGAGATGGCTTGCAGAGCGCGAACCAGTGCCACGCCACCGCCAGGTACCACGCCTTCTTCAACGGCTGCACGAGTAGCGTGCAGAGCGTCTTCAACGCGGGCTTTCTTCTCTTTCATTTCTACTTCGGAACCAGCGCCAACCTTGATCACTGCAACGCCGCCAGACAGCTTGGCCAGACGCTCTTGCAGTTTTTCACGGTCGTAGTCCGAAGTGGTATCAGCCACTTGAGCACGGATCTGAGTAACACGCGCCTGGATGTCCGCATCGTTGCCAGCACCATCGATGATGGTGGTGTTTTCTTTGGACAGGATCACGCGCTTGGCGTTACCCAGGTGCTCCAGGGTAGTGCTTTCCAGGCTCAGGCCGATCTCTTCGGAGATTACGGTACCGCCAGTCAGAACAGCGATGTCCTGCAGCATTGCTTTACGACGGTCACCGAAGCCTGGTGCTTTGACAGCAGCGACTTTAACGATACCGCGCATGTTGTTCACAACCAGAGTCGCCAGGGCTTCGCCTTCAACGTCTTCAGCCACGATCAGCAGTGGACGGCCGGCTTTTGCAACGGCTTCCAGAACTGGCAGCATTTCACGGATGTTGGAGATCTTTTTGTCAACCAACAGGATCAGCGGGCCGTCCAGCTCAGCCACCATGGTGTCTGGCTTGTTCACGAAGTAAGGGGACAGGTAGCCACGGTCGAACTGCATGCCTTCAACAACAGACAGTTCGTTTTCCAGGCCCGAGCCTTCTTCAACGGTGATCACGCCTTCTTTACCGACTTTTTCCATGGCTTCGGCAATGATTTCGCCGATGGAGCTGTCGGAGTTGGCAGAAATGGTACCAACCTGGGCAATTGCCTTGCCGTCAGCGCATGGCTTGGCCAGTTGACGCAGTTCTTTGACGATAGCGATGGTCGCTTTGTCGATACCGCGCTTCAGGTCCATCGGGTTCATGCCGGCAGCGACGGCTTTCAGGCCTTCGTTGACGATCGACTGAGCCAGAACGGTTGCAGTGGTAGTACCGTCACCAGCGTCATCGTTGGCACGGGAGGCAACGTCTTTAACCAGCTGCGCGCCCATGTTTTCGAAGCGGTCTTTCAGCTCGATTTCTTTTGCAACGGACACGCCGTCCTTGGTGATGGTCGGAGCGCCGAAGCTCTTCTCGATGATCACGTTACGGCCTTTAGGGCCCAGGGTCGCTTTTACTGCGTCAGCCAGGACGTTTACACCAGCCAACATTTTTTTGCGGGCGGAGTCGCCGAATTTAACTTCTTTAGCAGCCATGTTCGTTCTTCCTTAAATACTTTGTAGTAACGGGAAAAGGAGCGGGAAATCAGCCTTCAATTACAGCGAGAATCTCGTTCTCAGCCATAACCAACAGGTCTTCGCCGTCGACTTTTACAGTGTTGCTGCCGGAGTAAGGGCCGAACACAACCTTGTCACCCACTTTAACGGCCAGTGCACGCACTTCACCGTTGTCCAGAACGCGACCCGTACCAACGGCGATCACTTCACCGCTGTTAGCTTTTTCAGCAGCAGAACCCGGCAGAACGATACCACCAGCGGTTTTCTTTTCTTCTTCGCTGCGACGGATTACGACGCGGTCATGCAGAGGACGAAGCTTCATTGTCGATCTCTCCTAATTGAGGTGTTCATCGGCCGGTGTCAATACCGGCTGGGTTTACAAGTCCGGAAATGCCGGGTGCGATTCGCGGTTGGGATTTTGCTGTTGCCAGTAAAACCCTGCGGTGTCCGTTACATAAGGGCGCATCCACTTATTACAAGGGCACGCCCACGAAATTTTTAACCTGGCGTGCCACTTGAAACAGACACGGCACCCAAGGTGCCGTGTTGATAACGCCAAAGCCTTATTTATCGCGATGCTCGAACTCGCCTTCGATCACATTGGGCTCACGCCCCAAAGGCTGATGGGCACGTGGTCGTGCGGCTTCGAAGTCTTCGGCAAACGCACGCTGGCGGATGGCCTGTTCTTCAGCACGCTTGCGCAGGCGGTTGACCAGAAACCGGCGAACTGGCGGGAACAGCAACAACAGACCGGCCGCATCGCTGATAAAACCAGGCAGAACCAACAGTCCACCACCCAGCGCCAGCATCAGGCCTTCAAGCATTTGCTGAGCAGGCAGCTCGCCGCGATTCAGGCTTTCGCGCGCTTTGAGCGCCGTGGCCAAGCCTGCGACGCGAACGACCAGAACACCCAGCATGGAGCCGGCAATGATCAGCAGCAACGCGGGGAAAAACCCTATGGCGGTGCTGACCTTGAAAAAGACGTACAGCTCTAGCACTGGAAACAACAGAAAGAGCAATAGAAAAGCGCGCATCAAATGATTCCTCTCCGGAAGAATATCTTCCAACCAAGACTAGATGACGGCGCGCTTGTGCAAATTCAAGGTCAGACCGTCTGTTTTTTCGGCCACTCACTGGCACGGGCCAGCAAAACCAAGGCTTCGCGCACCTGTGTCGAAGTGTTGCAAGGCTCCGGAAAAGCCAACCAGTGCACGCCTTCGCCGATGCGCAGGTGCATGCCTTCGCTGTCGATGCCCACCAGCATAGCTGGCGCTGTTTGCGGCAGGCCGGTCAGTTTGACGTAGTGTTCAATGGCATTGGCGTGATCGCTGTTCATATGCTCGACCATCCGCACCTCGACCTGCCCGGCGAAAGGGTTTGCCAGCGTGACCTGGTCCAGCCAGTGGATGGCACCAAAACCGCCTATGTAGCGATGACGAACCGGGTTGAGCACCCAGAAATCGAAATCATGGGCAGTGTCATAGCCCTTCGCCTCGGGAAAGTAGCGGTAGTAACGCTCGGCTGCGGCTTCAATGGCTGCGGGATCGCTCAATTGCACGGCCTCAGCCAGCACGGTAAGACGGCCAACAGCCTGCACCTCTTCAGCGCCCCGCTCCCCCACCATCAGGGAACACTTGGGATCCTTGCGCAGGTTGTGGGTGTGCTGGGCGATGCGGCTGATCAGGATCAGTGGCCTCCCCAGCTCATCCAGGCAATAAGGCACCACGGAGCCGAAGGGAAATCCCGGCATGGCCTTGGACTGGGTAGCCAGGGCGCCACGGTATTCCTTGAGCAGTAATTCTCGGGCATGCTTGGCAGCTTCAACGCTCAACTTATGACTCCTTAATAAAAATCCGTAGATAACGGTCGAGATCAGGGCACTCATGCAACTTAAAGACAAAGTAATCATTATCACTGGCGGCTGCCAGGGGCTGGGTCGCGCCATGGCCGAGTACCTGGCTGCCAAGGGCGCCAAACTGGCACTGGTCGACCTCAACCCGGAAAAACTCGAACTGGCGGTGGCAGCCTGCCAGGCGCACGGCGTCGAGGCCCGAGCCTACCTGTGCAACGTCGCTGACGAAGAACAGGTTACGCAAACCGTTGGCCAAATTGCAGAAGATTTTGGTGCGATCAACGGCCTGGTCAACAACGCCGGCATTTTGCGTGACGGCCTGCTGCTCAAGGTCAAGGATGGCGTTATGACCAAGATGAGCCTGGCGCAATGGCAAGCGGTAATTGATGTCAACCTGACCGGGGTTTTCCTGTGCACCCGTGAGGTAGCGGCGAAAATGATCGAGCTCAACAGCGAGGGCGCGATCATCAATATCTCGTCGATCTCCCGTGCCGGCAATGTCGGCCAGACCAACTACTCGGCGGCCAAGGCCGGGGTTGCTGCTGCCACCGTGACCTGGGCCAGGGAACTGTCGCGTTACGGCATTCGAGTAGCCGGGATTGCACCGGGCTTTATCGAAACCGAAATGACCCTGGGCATGAAACCCGAAGCCCTCGAAAAAATGACCTCGGGCATTCCGCTCAAGCGTATGGGCAAGGTTGAAGAAATCGCTCATTCGGCAGCGTACATTTTTGAAAACGACTACTACACCGGGCGCATTCTGGAACTGGATGGCGGGTTGCGGATCTAGGCATCATCTCCCGCAAAGATAGGCTTGGATTCAATCATGAAACGGCCTGGACCCCCAATCCAGGCCTCACCGTTCTCCTCGTTCGGAGTGCGTCAGCGCAAAGCTGTCAGATGCCGGACTAAGCGGTAAACCGCCAAGAAAGCCAATTCACAGGCTTTCGACACATCAAAATCGGATAACAAACACCTTGCCGACCGGGTCTTTCACTCGACGCTCTCGCTCGACCTGAACGTTGCTCCGATAATCCCAACGCTTGCTAAATCGATGTTCAAGGTGGGGGTGACTAGCGCTACCCACCTATCACCACCGCTCTCCAGGCGCAGTTCATAGCCCCGCAATACCCGAGCCCGCACTTGTTGGATTGAGGCGGAATTTTACTGCGGCTTGATCCCGGGAATATTCGAGCAAACCTGATTGATACAGTAGCCGATGCAGGTATTGGTCTTATTTTTCTCTGGCATCGCAGGCATGACCGTTATAGCAGGCATTCATGCCGGGGTTTTGCTGTGAGCGGCTATATAGTCTAGCCACAGCAACCTCTCAGAAAACTCTTACAAGAACAATAGCAAATGCCCATATAGCATTTAAAAGCCAAACAACGAACATACACACCCAAGCAGCTACCGCACAGTATCTCTTAAAAGAGAAACTGTGATGTCAACCAGGAATTCAAGGCGACATAACCTCCACCCAACAAGAGAAACAGAATTTAACAGCAAAACAGGAACACCTCATATATTGCACTATCCACACACTTAACCAAACGACATGAGAAATAACTGCATGCGAATTAAAATTATCGCTCTTACACTGCTGACAGATTCCTCTATTGCAAGCATCGCTAATGCTGCGGACGGGACAATCAACTTTACGGGCACTATTCTCAGCGCGGCATGCACAGTGACGCCAGCGACTGGCACTCAGACAGTCCCACTTAATTCTGTCACCACGAGCAGCTTGAGCACCGCCGGTGTTACTTCGTCACCCACTAAATTCGATATCGTATTGACCAGTTGCCCTTCTACCGTCAGCACGGCCACCGTAAAGTTCGACGGCCCCACAGACAGTGACAACTCAAGCATCCTGAAACTTACGACTGAGCCAGGTGTCGCGACCGGTGTAGGCATCGCACTGTATGAAAAAGATGCCTCAACACAAATTCCGATCGGCACAAGCTCCACCAGCAGCACGCTGTCCACCACCAGTGACACTACCTTTACTTTTTATGCCAAGTACATGGCTACCAAGGCGGTCACTTCAGGTCCGGCTAACGGCAGCACAGACTTCACTATCAACTACAACTAGCCCCCACTCGCCGTGCATTGAGTAATTTCAATGCGTACTGACAACCTGTGCCTACCCCTTGCAAGGGGTAGGCACCTTGAGGAAAACCACACAATGCAATGGCTCACGTCCATCTGTATTACTCTAACTCTCGCCAGCCTGACTCATACTGCTTCGGCGGGAGTGGTAATAGGAGGCACTCGAGTTATTTATGACACCGCAAGAAAAGACTCTTCCTTCTCGGTAAGCAATACTGGAACATCAGAGCCTTATCTGATTCAGTCCTGGGTAGAAAACCTGCACGACAGCAATAAAGCCCCCTTTATCATAACGCCGCCCCTCTTTCGCCTTGACGCAGACCAAGAAAACACCCTGCGCATCATTCATACGGGGGGGCAGTTACCCGCCGATAAAGAGTCGGCATTCTTGGTGAATGTAAAAACAATATCAGCCTCGGAGAAAAGCGATTCCAACCAGTTACAAATTTCGGTCAAAAGTCGAATCAAGGTTTTTTATCGTCCTACTGGTCTCCCTGGTGATGCGACCGAAGCTTACAAGGCATTGACCTTTACTCGCCAGGGCAGGCAGCTAAAAGTTAACAACCCAACGCCGTATCATGTTTCTTTTTTTCACGTCCGCGTGGGAGATAAAGAAATACAAAATGCCGGTATGGTTGCCCCACAAAAAACGCTCAGCTGGGAGATTCCTCCCGACGCGACCGGACCTGTCAGCTGGCAAGCCATCAACGATTATGGCGGAGTTTCCCCCACCGCAAGTGCCGCACTGCAGTAGCCAGGTACTTTGCATACTTTATTGTCCAGGCCACCCTAAACTTCACACAGCCAAGCGATAGCGACTGAGTTTCACTGCAGTCGTATCGAGGTCGTTCGCATGCAAAAAGCCCCTTTCTACCAGGCCCTTAAATTCCAGGTGCGCCAGCGTGCGCCACTCTTGCACTGCACTCACCTGACTTTATTGATCAGCATACCCGCAACATTAGAACTCGCCTTCCAGCCCTCTTCAGCATTTGCGCAGGAATACTTCAACCCCCACGCTCTGGAAATGGGTGATCCTGGACAAAAGCCCATCGACCTAGGCTCTGTACGTAAACCCAAGAAATACGATTTTCTGTAAAATACACCGCCATTAAAGCCAGGAGGCCAAGATG
>NZ_WIVQ01000101.1:0-16935 GCF_009600545.1 Pseudomonas sp. FSL R10-1339
GCCACCTGCGCGCACGACGCCTGCACCCGCTCGGCCCAGGCGGCCAGCTTGGCGTCGTCAGGCTTTTTGCGCAGCTCATGCAATTGCCGGCGCAGCTTGTGGCGGTCGGCAATCATGGCTTGATCGAGGTTTTTCAACAGTTGGTCGATAGCAGGCGATTCGTCAGTCATCAGGTGCGCAGAATTCTTCGTAAATGCAGGGGGCGGATTGTCGCAGATTTGGACGCTCATGCACGAATCTGTAGGAATTAGCGCGTTGTCTTGTCCGCTGCATCCCCTACACTGCCCGCCTTGAAACTTGTAAGGAAAATCCCGTGAGACTTGTCGATTTGCTGCGCATGCTGTCGCTGGCAGGCATTTGGGGCGCCAGCTTTCTGTTTATGCGGATCATTGCACCGGTACTCGGGACCATCCCGACAGCTTTTTTCCGGGTTTCCATCGCAGCAACCGGTCTGGTGGTGATTCTGGCGCTGATGCGCGTGCGCTGGGATTTCGGCGGCAAACTCAAGGTAATCCTGATACTGGGGGTTATCAACTCAGGTGTACCGGCCACACTGTATTCGGTGGCGGCCCAGGTATTGCCTGCCGGTTACTCATCGATTTTCAACGCCACCACACCGTTGATGGGCGTATTGATCGGCGGTCTGTTTTTCAGCGAAAAATTGACCCTGACCAAAATGGCCGGGGTGTTTCTGGGCTTGCTCGGTGTAGGCATTTTGACCCGTGCCGGGCCGGTTGCTTTCAATCTGGACTTGCTGATGGGCGCCCTCGCCTGTCTGCTGGCCACCACCTTTTATGGATTTGCCGGCTTTTTGGCACGCCGCTGGCTGGATCAGCAAGGCGGTCTAGACCCTCGTCTTTCGGCACTGGGCAGTATGCTCGGGGCTACTTTGTTCCTGCTGCCGCTGTTCGGGCTGAGTGTGATCAATCAGCCACCGGTCAGTTGGGGCGGGACGAGTGTCTGGTTATCGTTGCTGGGTCTGGGGCTGGTGTGTACGGCGTTTGCCTATATCCTGTACTTCCGCTTGCTGACCAGCATTGGCCCGGTCAAATCCATGACCGTGACCTTTATGATCCCGCCGTTTGGCGTGCTGTGGGGCGCGCTGTTTCTGGGCGAGCCGCTGTCGATGGCGCACCTGTACGGAGGCCTGCTGATCGCCGTGGCGCTGTGGCTGGTGCTCAAGCCCGGGGCAATGGCAGCGTCCAAATAATCACATGCCGTGGTGGGGTTTTGGCAGGCAATTGACTTAAAAAATCCAAAAAAAAACCGCTCTCGATAGAGCGGTTTTTTGTGTCTGATGCAATCAGCCAAACAACCAGCGCCACAGCAGTATCAGTACCAGCACCGCCAATATCGGCCGGGCGATACGATAAAGCTTGGGATTGCGGCGCTTCCACTGTTTGACCACGCCACTGAAGCGGTCACTGAAGGTTTTGCTCCAGGCGTAGGCCTTGTTGATCCCGCCAACGCGTTCGTCGTCCAGGTTCTGCGGCGCAGTCGCCTTACCCAGTTGCGCGCTGACCCAACGGTTGATACGGGTCATCAGCGGGCTGGTCAATGGCCGCTCGATATCGCAAAACAGAATGACGCGGGTGACATCGGTTTCGTTCTTGACCCAGTGCACGTAAGTCTCGTCGAACATCACGTCTTCACCATCACGCCAGGCGTATTCCTCGCCATCGACAAAGATGCGGCAAGCGTCGGAGTTGGGGGTCGACAGGCCCAGGTGGTAACGCAGCGATCCGGCAAACGGGTCGCGGTGCGGGTTGAGGTGGCTACCGCCCGGCAACAGGGCAAACATCGCACCTTTGACGTTGGGGATGCTGTTGACCAATTCAACGGTTTTGGGGCACAGCAATTCAGCCGATGGCAGCGCCTTGTCGTACCACTTGAGGTAAAAGCGCTTCCAGCCCTTTTTGAAGAACGAACCGAAGCCTGCGTCGTTGTTCTTCTCGGCGGCGCGTATATAGCCCTCATCGAACAAGTGCATGGCTTCTTCGCGGATCGCTTGCCAGTTGTCCTTGAGCACATCCAGCTCGGGGAACTTGCTGCGGTCCAGGTACGGCTTGGACGGTACCCCGGAGAACAGGTACATCAGGGCGTTGTAGGGCGCAAAGAACGCGGAGTGGTTGACGAATTGGCGCAACACCGGCAACCGTGCCTTGCCGCGCAGGTGCACGTAAAGAATGCTGCCGACAAATAACAGTATGAGCCCTGCCTTGATGGCGAAGGATAAGGTCATGCAACAACTCCTCAAAAATACCGTGCAGCATCAATAGCCCGATGTAGCAGCAGGCCATGATAAACACTACAGGCGTAGGACAAAACCCACGAATCCAAATAATCAGTATTAAGTCTTACGCAACAGCAGGCTGATTATTCAGAAACTTGGGCATTAGCCACTTGATTTGAGTCAGTTGCACAAACTCTGCGGGGAACGGGCGCGCCACCCCCCGCACAATGTTATGGGTGCAATTCCTGCTCGCTGAACAGGTCGCTGAACAGGAAGCTCGACAGATAACGCTCGCCCGAATCGGGGAGGATCACGACGATGGTCTTGCCTTGCATTTCCGGGGTTTCCGCCAGTCGCACCGCCACGGCCATCGCTGCACCGCAGGAGATACCGCACAAGATGCCCTCTTCCTGCATCAGGCGCAGGGCCATGGCCTTGGATTCGTCATCGCTGACCAGTTCGACCTTGTCGACGATCGACAGATCAAGGTTTTTGGGGACGAAACCGGCACCGATGCCCTGGATCTTGTGCGGTGAAGGCTTGATTTCTTCTCCGGCCAACGCCTGGGTGATCACCGGCGAGGTGATGGGCTCGACGGCCACCGACAGAATCGGCTTGCCCTGGGTGTGCTTGATGTAGCGTGAAACCCCGGTGATCGTGCCGCCGGTGCCGACGCCAGAAACCAGTACATCAACGCCGCCATCGGTGTCGTTCCAGATTTCCGGGCCGGTGGTTTTTTCGTGGATCGCGGGGTTGGCCGGGTTCTCAAACTGCTGCGGCATGAAATACCTGGCCGGGTCGCTGGCCTGAATTTCTGCGGCTTTGTCGATCGCGCCCTTCATGCCCTTGGCCGGCTCGGTCAAGACCAGCTCGGCACCCAGCGCCTTGAGTACCTTGCGCCGCTCGATGCTCATCGATGACGGCATGGTCAGCATCAATTTGTAACCACGCGCCGCTGCGACAAACGCCAGGCCGATCCCCGTGTTCCCCGACGTAGGCTCGATGATGGTCATGCCCGGCTTGAGTACGCCACGGCTTTCGGCATCCCAGATCATGTTGGCGCCAATCCGGCATTTAACTGAATAACCGGGGTTGCGGCCTTCGATCTTGGCCAGGATGGTCACGCCGCGCGGCGCAATGCTGTTGATCTGGACTAAAGGCGTGTTGCCGATGGATTGGGCGTTGTCTGCATAAATGCGGCTCATGGCGGGGTCCTTGTGCACCTTTTGGGAAGATCCCAAGGGTAGGCCTCACGCTGACATGCGTCCAGTCATGGCGTGACGCCTCATTCAGGGACTGAATGGCGCGTCTGCGTTCACCTCAGGCGGGCAGCGCGTTATAGTCGGACATACTTTTCAGTTCTCCCGCCCTGCCCCTTGCAGGACCCGGGTCATGGTTTGAGGAATTGCAGATGAAGTTTGAAGGCACACGCGCCTATGTGGCCACCGATGACCTGAAACTGGCGGTCAACGCGGCCATTACCCTGGAGCGGCCGCTGCTGGTCAAGGGCGAGCCCGGCACCGGTAAAACCATGCTTGCCGAGCAACTGGCTGAATCCTTTGGCTGCAAGCTGATCACCTGGCACATCAAGTCAACCACCAAGGCCCACCAGGGCCTCTATGAGTACGACGCAGTCAGTCGCCTGCGTGACTCGCAACTGGGTGTCGACAAGGTTCACGATGTGCGCAACTACCTTAAAAAGGGCAAGTTGTGGGAAGCCTTCGAGGCCGAAGAACGCGTCATCCTGCTGATCGACGAAATCGACAAGGCAGACATCGAGTTCCCCAATGACCTGCTGCAAGAACTCGACAAGATGGAGTTCTACGTTTACGAGACGGACGAGACGATCAAGGCCAAGGTGCGCCCGATCATCATCATTACCTCCAATAACGAAAAAGAACTGCCGGACGCCTTCCTGCGCCGCTGCTTCTTCCACTACATCAGTTTCCCGGACCGCACCACGCTGCAGAAAATCGTCGACGTGCACTTCCCCAACATCAAGAAAGAGCTGGTCAGCGAAGCGCTTGATGTGTTTTTCGATGTGCGCAAGGTCCCGGGCTTAAAGAAAAAACCTTCAACCTCCGAGCTGGTCGACTGGCTCAAGTTGCTGATGGCCGACAATATCGGCGAAGCGGTGTTGCGCGAACGTGATCCGACCAAAGCCATTCCGCCACTGGCTGGTGCCCTGGTGAAAAACGAGCAGGATGTGCAATTGCTTGAGCGCCTGGCGTTTATGAGCCGCCGCCCCAATCGCTGATTTCCGAGAAGGCGAAAAGCATGCTGCTTAATCTGTTCAATGAAATGCGTGCGGCCAAGGTGCCGGTTTCAGTGCGTGAGCTGCTGGACCTGATCAACGCCCTGAAAAACCGGGTGACCTTCGCCGATATGGACGAGTTCTATTATCTGGCCCGTACGATCCTGGTGAAGGACGAGCGCCATTTCGACAAGTTCGACCGCGCATTTGGCGCCTATTTCAATGGTCTGCAAAACCTCAATGAACACCTGGAGGCACTGATCCCCGAAGACTGGCTGCGCAAGGAGTTCGAACGCTCGCTGAGCGACGAAGATCGCGCCCAGCTGCAGTCACTGGGCGGGCTGGACAAGCTGATCGAGGCGTTCAAGCAGCGTCTGGAAGAGCAAAAGGAACGCCATGCCGGCGGCAACAAATGGATCGGCACCGGTGGCACCAGTCCGTTCGGCTCGGGCGGTTATCACCCCGAAGGCATCCGCGTGGGCGATGCTGGCGCACGTCAGGGCAAGGCGGCCAAGGTCTGGGAACAGCGCGAGTACAAGAACCTGGATGATCAGGTCGAGCTGGGCACGCGCAATATCAAGGTCGCGCTGCGTCGGCTACGTAAATTCGCCCGCCAGGGCGCAGCGGATGAGCTGGATATCGATGGCACCATCGACCACACCGCTCGCGATGCCGGGTTGCTGAATATCCAGATGCGTCCGGAACGGCGCAACAATATCAAACTGCTGTTGCTGTTCGATATCGGCGGTTCGATGGACGCCCATATCAAAATTTGTGAAGAGCTGTTTTCCGCGTGCAGAACCGAGTTCAAACATCTGGAGTACTACTACTTTCACAACTTTATCTATGAATCGGTGTGGAAGAACAACCAGCGTCGTCAGGTTGAGCGCATCTCGACCCAGGACCTGCTGAACAAATATGGCGCGGATTACAAAGTGATCTTTATCGGTGACGCGACGATGGGGCCCTATGAGATCACCCATGCCGGGGGCAGTGTCGAGCACTGGAATGAAGAGCCGGGCTACAAGTGGATGCAGCGTTTTATGGAGAAATACAAAAAGCTGGTGTGGATTAACCCGTATCCCAAGGACACATGGCATTACACGGCTTCGATCGGGATCGTACGTGATCTGATCGAAGACCGCATGTATCCGCTCACCCTTGAAGGACTGGAAGAAGGGATGCGGTTTTTGGCCAAATAATTCAGCGCGGTGAGTGTGGCAGCGGGCTTGCTCGCGATTGTTCGACGCGGTGTTCCTGCTTTACCGCGCCGCCTGAATCGCGAGCAAGCCCGCTCCCACATAAATGGCGCTAAGCCACAAACCGCCGCATAAACACCACATGCTGGCGTTGCGCCGCCTCCTGCGTTGTTGGACGCATATGCACGCCCTCCCCCGGCAAGCACTGGGCCAGTCGCGCCAGCGCCAAAGGCGTCAAGGCGCCAAGTCGCGGGTAACCGCCAATGGTCTGGCGGTCATTGAGCAGCACGATCGGCTGGCCATCCGGCGGCACTTGAATGGCGCCCAGCGGTATCCCTTCCGAGATCATCGGTGCGCCCTGATACACCAACGCAGGCCCCAGCAAACGGATGCCCATGCGATCGGCGCGAGTGTCCAGCGTCCAGGCGCTGTTGAAAGCATCGAAGGTACTTTGCCCGCTGAAAGCACCCATTTGCGCGCCCATTACCACGTCCAGCGCCGGATTGGCGCTGAATACCGGTTGCAGTTCGCATGGCAACTCTCGCAATTGCCCGGCATGCCCGGCGTACGTCAATTCATCACCTGCCACCAGCCCACGACCAAAACCATCCGGCCCGCCGAGCTGCTCACGGGCGACAGTCGCGCAACTGCCCAGCACTTGCGGCGCAACAAAGCCCGCGGGCGCTGCCAGATAAGCCCGGGCACCGCTCAGCGGCCGGGTAAATACAAGGGTCTGGCCTTGCTTCAGGACAAAACTGCGCCAGGACTTGAGCGGCTGCCCGTCAATGGTGGCCGCCAGGTCCGCGCCCGCCAATGCCAGAGTGCAATCGGCCTTGGCAACAAGGGTCAGGCCGCCCAGGGTGATTTCAATCACCGCTGCATCCGGCGAATTGCCCAGCAGCCAGTTGGCCCAGGCCATCGACAGCCAGTCTGCGCCGCCGCCCTGGGTTACGCCCAAATGCCGCACGCCAAAACGCCCCGCGTCTTGCAGCAGGCACAATGGAGTGCTGGCCTGAATCAATAAGTGGCTCATGCCAAGGCCTCCTGAGGCGTGTCGTCACCGCCCAGGCGCTTAAATTCAGCATGGGACACGGGTGCAAACTGCACCCTGTCACCGGGTTGCATCAGGCTGTAGCCATCACGTTCACGATCAAACAGTGCGCTCGGCGTACGCCCGACAAGGTTCCAGCCCCCCGGGGATTGCGCCGGGTAGGCTGCCGTCTGTCGCTCGGCAATGCCCACGCTGCCACTGGCCACACGCTTGCGCGGGGTGTTCAGGCGTGGCGCGGCCAGAGCCTCTTCAACCAGCCCCATAAAGGCAAAACCTGGAGCAAAACCCAGGGCAAACACCTGGTATTCGTGTTCACTGTGCCGGCGAATCACTTCGCTTACCGAGCAGCCGGCGCGCTGGGCCAGCAACGTCAGTTCCGGGCCCACGCTCACGTCGTACCACACGGGCAGCACATGACACTGGCCAAGGTTGCGGGTTTCCGGGCGCAGGTCGGTCAAGGCCTGGGCGATCAATTCACGGGCCTGGGCCGGGGTCAGCGCCAGCCCGTCGTAATGCACCATCATTGTGGTGTAGGACGGCACCAGATCGATCAGATGCACCGCAAAGCAGGTGCGGATCCGCTCGCTGGCAGCCAGTATCCAGGGCATGTTGCTTTCGGCAATTTCATCAAACAGGCGCAGCATCAGGCAATCGATGGCGACCACTTCGATACGCGGCTTCATGCCCGCGCCTGCTGCTCAAGGGCTTCGCGAATACGCTGCACAGCAGCAATCGAGCTAATGTTGTCGCCATGCACACACAGGGTATCAGCGTGCAAATGCAGGGCACTGCCGTCACTGGCAACCAGGGCCTTGCCCGCTGCAATGGTCAGGGCCTGCTGCACGATGACATCCGCATCGTGGTGGACTGCCCCCGGTAGTTGTCGCGAGACCAGCCGCCCGGCATTGTCGTAGGCGCGGTCGGCAAAGGCTTCAAACCACAGTGTTACCCCAAACTCGTCGCCGATTGCCTGGGCGGCGCTGTTGTCGCGCGTGGCCATCAGCATGAGCGGCAAGCTGGAATCGTAAGCGGCCACAGCCTGAACCACTGCCCGCAGCTGTACCGGGTTGGCCATCATGTCGTTGTACATCGCGCCGTGGGGTTTGACATAGCTGACCTGCACACCCTGTGCGCGGCAAATACCGTCCAGTGCACCGATCTGATAATGCAGCAGATCCTGCACTTCCTGCGCCGAATAGCTCATGGATCGGCGCCCAAAGCCCGCCAGATCCTGATACGCCGGATGAGCACCGATCTTCACATTATGCGCCACAGCCAGGGCCACGGTTTTGCGCATGATGCCCGGGTCGCCGGCATGAAAGCCGCAGGCAATGTTGGCGCAATCGATAAACGGCATGACTTCGGCATCCAGGCCCATGGTCCAGCTGCCAAAACTCTCACCAATGTCACAATTCAATAACAGGCGGCTCACGATGATGCTCCTGTGGTCTTTTTATAGATTAGGTAGGAGCATTTTTCGACAGGCGCGGGCCATTCGTCCAACTAATAAAAGCCGGGCTCGGGCATAAGAAAAATTTGATTGCTTAACATTTCTTGTGAAAGGGGATATTCCCCCGGGGTCAGTAGCTGCGCTCGCGGCGGGCAATGCGCTCACGCTGGCGTTTGCCGCCGAGCACGACCCAGTCCACCAGCCGCAGGAAACCTTCGATAATGAAGGAGAACAGCAAGGCACCCGCCATCGCCCAACCAATGGCGCTCGGCGACAACAACACCTGGTAGGTGTAGGCGTTCAGGGTTTCTTCGCGAATGGCCGGATCAGCCGCATAGGCCACTTGCAGGGCGCGCATGTACCACGGGCCCTGCATGGCCTGGAACTGCTCATCAAGCAGGCGTTGACGGTTGAGCAAGGTGCCGAGGCTGCCGGCATCACTGCGAAAAACCGGGTCATCGCTGGCCTGGTAATGGGCCACCAGCGCTTGCAGGTCACCCTTGAAAAACTGGTTGGCGGTGTTCTGGAACCCCGCCAACCCGGTCTGGGCCTCGATCAGATGAGCTTCAACACGGTTGGCGTAATCATTGATAAACCCCGGCACTTGCACACCGATCAGCAGGCCAAGGGTAAACAATACCAACCGCAGGTAGCTCAGGAACATACACACCCATCCTTATTCGGTTATGCCCTGGCTGACGCATTCACCGCGTCGCCACAGACTCCATTGGCCCGGTTCGTAGCGTGTCCAGGTTTCGTTTTCAGTCAGTGGCTCGGTGGCAATCACGGTGACTACATCGTTGGGCGTGGTCTCTGCCTGAAAATCGACGATAACATCGACATCTTTCAGGCGCGCCGGGCCAAACGGGGCTCGCCGGGTAATTTGCGCCAGCTTGGTCGAGCAATAGCAGAAAAGCCAGTCGCCATCACTGAGCAGGCAATTGAACACACCTTTGCTGCGAAACCCGGCGCACGCCTCGACCAGCACCGGCAGGATACGTTCGACGTCGACCTGCTCCGGGAAGGCTTCACGAACCCGGTTGAGCAGGTCACAGAACGCCGCTTCACTGTCGGTATCACCAATAGGGCGGTAAAAACTCGTACTCGGAGAAAAGTCGGCCAACTGGCCATTGTGCGCAAAACACCAGTTGCGTCCCCACAGCTCGCGAACAAACGGGTGGGTATTGGACAGGCACACCTTGCCCACGTTGGCCTGGCGGATATGGCCAATCACCACTTCGCTTTTGATCGGGTAACGCTGCACCAGCAGGGCAACTTCAGAGTCGCAACTGGCGGCAGGGTCCTGGAACAGGCGCAGGCCACGACCTTCGTAGAAGGCAATGCCCCAGCCATCACGATGCGGGCCGGTGCGCCCGCCGCGCTGCATCAGGCCGGTAAAGCTGAACACAATATCAGTCGGGACGTTGGCGCTCATGCCCAATAATTCACACACGCTCGCACTCTCGCATTCAGGCTGGACGAAACAAAATTACAACCGCGGCTCGACCCGGGATGGGCCCGATGCACGCGGCGCACTCTTTGGCGCATAACGATCATCACCAGCCGAACCGAAAGGCTGGTCGTCTTCAGGATCGGCCTGGCGAGCTTTGGCGGCCGCTGCAGCCTGCGCCTTGCGGGCCTTGCCGGCGCGCTCGATCGGCCAGCGGATCAGCACAAATATAGCGTAAACGCACAGTGCAATTATGGCGTACATCAGCAGGTCAGAGACCGCGCGCCAGGCGTTGTCGCCCACTTTAAAGGCCAGATCCAGAGCAGCAATCGCCACTGCAGGGGCAAATTTTTCCTTGACCGGGTCAATGATGGTCGGGCTGAACAGCAACACGGCCATCAATACACGCAGCGGTTCGCGCAACCAGCGCCACATAAAGCGGGTCAGGCGGCACCATACGAGCAGGCAGCCCAAAGCAGCAAAGGCGTAAAGGCCCCAGGCGATCAGATAGTCGTTCTCGGTCATGGTATCCATGGTCGGCAGGCAATGAGAGGCTATGATAACGGCTTTTAGGCAGTGCGGCTGCAACGCCGTCAGCGTCACTTATTTTTCATGCAGATTTCAGAGCACACTCAATGACCCAATCAGCCTCCCCAATCAGCGCTCCTATCGCACATAAGATCGAGGGCTCAGACCCTTACTCGTGGCTGCAAAACCGCGACAGTGACGAGGTTTTGGACTACCTGAAAGCCGAAAACAGTTATCAGGAGGCGCAGTTGGCCGACCAGGCTGAATTGCGGGAGACGCTGTTTCAAGAGATCAAGGGACGGATTCGCGAGACTGATCTGTCGCTGCCCTCCCCCTGGGGCCCGTATCTGTATTACACGCGCACCAACGCCGGCGATGAATACGCCCGCCACTACCGTTGCCCGCGCCCGGCCGATGACAGCCAGCAGGTGGACGAGAACGCCGAACATTTGTTGCTGGACCCCAATGCATTGGCCGATGGTGGCTTTATTTCTCTGGGGGCGTTCAGTATCAGCCCCGATCACCAGCGCCTGGCCTACAGCCTGGACACCAGCGGCGAAGAAACCTACCGCCTGTTTGTAAAAGAGCTGGGCAGCGGCACGGTCACCGAGCTGCCGTTTGAAGACTGCGATGGCAGCATGACTTGGGCGAATGACAGCCAGACCCTGTTTTTCGCCGGGCTGGACGACACCCATCGTCCGCACAAGTTGTTTCGCCA
This sequence comes from Pseudomonas sp. FSL R10-1339, assembly GCF_009600545.1. Classification (NCBI taxonomy): domain Bacteria; kingdom Pseudomonadati; phylum Pseudomonadota; class Gammaproteobacteria; order Pseudomonadales; family Pseudomonadaceae; genus Pseudomonas; species Pseudomonas sp. FSL R10-1339. Next base: position 10,884 of record NZ_WIVQ01000101.1, read on the forward strand.
CACCCTCGGCGAAACAGCTGCCCATGAAGTATTCCATGAAGCGGACGGGAGGTTTTTCCTGCACTGCTACCGCTCTAGTTCTGAACAGCAACTGATTTTGTTGCTTAACAGTAAAACCACCAGCGAAACCTGGGTGCTGGACGCCAACCTGCCGCGCCAGCCCTTCAGCTGTCTGGCACTACGGGTTGAAAACCACGACTACAGCGTCGATCACGGCCTGTTTGAAGGCCAGTGGGCGTGGTTTATCCGCACCAATCAGGACGGCATCAACTTTGCCCTGTATTACGCCTTCGGCGAGGTGCCGTCACGCAATGACTGGCAGCCACTGATTGCCCATAGTGACAGCGTGATGCTGGAAGGCATGACCCTCAACGCCCAAGCCTTGTGCCTGAGCCTGCGCGAGGGCGGCTTGCCCATTATCGAAATCCGCCCCGACGGCCTGACGCCATATCGCGTGCAATTGCCGGACGCGGCCTACAGCCTGTATGTGCAAGACAGCCTGGAATTTGACAGCAAGTACATTCGCCTTCGCTACGAGGCGCTGAATCGCCCGGCACAAGTGCGCCAGTTGACCCTTGCCACAGGCGAGCAAAGCGTTCTCAAGGAAACCCCTGTGCTGGGGCCATTCAACGCCGATGATTACGTCAGCCATCGTTTATGGGCCACCGCCCCCGATGGTACTCAGGTGCCGATCAGCCTGGTGGTCAAACGCGATGTGCTGGGCAAACCTGTGCCGCTCTACCTGTATGGCTACGGGGCCTATGGCGAATGCCTTGACCCGTGGTTTTCCCATGCCCGTCTAAGCCTGCTTGATCGTGGCGTGGCCTTTGCCATTGCCCATGTACGTGGCGGCGGCGAGTTGGGCGAGGCCTGGTATCGCGCGGGCAAGCAGGAACACAAACACAACACCTTCACCGACTTTATCGCCTGCGCCGAACACCTGATCGACCAAGGGCTGACCCGCAGCGAACAACTGGTCATCAGTGGCGGCAGCGCCGGTGGCCTGTTGATCGGTGCCGTACTCAATCAGCGCCCGGAACTGTTCAAGGCAGCGATTGCCGAAGTGCCGTTTGTGGATGTGCTCAACACCATGCTCGACCCGGAACTGCCGCTGACCGTCACCGAATACGACGAATGGGGCAACCCGCAAGACCCCGAGGTCTATGAACGGATCAAGGCTTACGCGCCCTATGAAAACGTTACCGCGCAGGCTTACCCGTCAATGCTGGTGATTGCCGGGTACAACGACAGTCGCGTGCAGTACTGGGAAGCGGCCAAATGGGTGGCCAAGCTGCGCGCCAGCAAGACCGATGACAATTTGCTATTGCTGAAGACCGAGCTAGAAGCAGGCCATGGCGGCATGAGCGGGCGTTATCAGGGCTTGCGCGACGTGGCGCTGGAATATGCATTTGTGTTCAAGGTGCTGGGGATTTGACAGCCCCGCCGATCACACCCCTCTTCAACCGTTAGAGATACTGTAACCGTGGGAGCGAGCCTGCTCGCGAAGATCGTTCGCGAGCAGGCTCGCTCCCGCAAAGGCAAAGCATCAGCTCGGTGGATGCACGGTCAATCCTGCGAGCTTTTGCCCTTCGGGTCTTTAAGCTCCAGCCCCGGCAGTGGCTGATCCTTGGGCGGCTGCGGCAGGTCGATCGGTGGCAGCGGTATCAGGCTGCCACTACCGGCCACAGGCTTGGGCACGGCGCGCGGGGTGATTTGCGGGTACGGGGTTGGCGTGGCAGTGCCCGGCGAACCCGGCGCGGCTGTCACGGGGGTAATCGGTACTGTGGTCAATTCCGCTGCCTGGGCCGCACTTATCAAGAGCGCGCACCCTGCAATGGCCGTTAGAATAGTGCGTTTCATCAATCACTCCGTTGCCAGACCGGCTTGTCTGCCCTCAGGCTACTCGTAACCTGCGGTTTTTGCCCCCCTCAATGAGATTTCCATGAAACGTTTTGTTTTGCTCGACACCACTCCGATCCCCGAAAACGGCGGTGCCTTGTGCCTGTTCGAGTATGGCGAAGACTTCGTGATCAAGATTCAGGGTGGTGATGGCGGCCAGCTGATGAACACCCGCATGCACGGCTCCGAAGACGCACTGGCCGAAATACCTTGCCGCAAAGTCGCAGGACGCCAGCAATCGCGGGTACTGATCGGCGGGCTGGGCATGGGCTTTACCCTGGCTTCGGCACTCAAACATCTGGGTAAAACGGCTGAAGTGGTGGTTGCCGAACTGGTACCCGGCGTTGTGGAATGGAACCGCGGCCCGCTGGGCGAAAAGTCGGGTAACCCGCTGCAAGACCCACGCACCGTGATTCGCATGGAAGACGTGGCCAAGGTGCTGCAAGCCGAACCCAACGGTTTTGACGCAATCATGCTCGACGTCGACAACGGCCCCGAAGGCCTGACCCAAAAAGCCAATAGCTGGCTGTATTCGGCCGGCGGCCTGAGTGCCTGCGCCAAGGCCTTGCGCCCCAAAGGCATACTGGCGGTATGGTCTGCCAGTGCCGACAAACAGTTTTCGGACAAACTGCGCAAAGCCGGTTTCAAGGCTGAGGAAGTCCAGGTGTTTGCCCACGGCAACAAGGGCACCCGACACACCATCTGGATTGCAGAAAAAATCAAAGGCTGATCAACAGCTAAACTTAACGACATAACCGTCATTAGTCTTACAAGGTGAACCCATGAGTTCGGCGAATCCACCCTCCCACACCGCCAAGCTGGACCGTATCCTGGCCGATGCCCAGCGTGACCGCGAAATGGGCTATCGCGACAAGGCCCTGAAAATGTACCCCCACGTGTGCGGCCGCTGCGCCCGTGAATTTGCCGGCAAGCGCCTGAGCGAGCTGACCGTTCACCACCGCGACCACAACCACGACAACAACCCGCAGGACGGCTCCAACTGGGAGCTGTTGTGCCTGTACTGCCATGATAACGAACACTCGCGCTACACCGACCAGCAGTATTTTTCGGACAGTTCCACCAGCAGCCCGAAAATTGCCAAGGCCACCCACAACCCGTTCGCCGCGCTGGCCGGGCTGATGAAAAAAGACGAGTAGCCTGTTTTCGTTGCAACTGCCGAAACTGCGTCCGATTGCGCAGCGATCGTAAAACCAGAGCCCGCGACTTCACGAGTAGACCGCAAGGCTCGGGCTTTACGACGACTCCGTCGCCGGACGCAGCCTGCGGCAGCTGCTACGGAGTTTGGGACAACACAGGTATACTCGCGTCTTTTTTCGCAAGGGCTCGGGCACGTGGCAAACAAACGGTACAGCTGCATTGGTTTGTATAACCCCAAATCACCGGAAAACGTCGGCTCGGTGATGCGTGCGGCTGGTTGCTACAACGTGGCGTCGGTGTTTTATACCGGCAAGCGCTATGAACGCGCCCGCGACTTCATCACCGATACCAAGAAAGTCCATCAGGACATCCCGCTGATCGGTATCGATGACCTGAAAAAAATCATCCCCCTGGGCTGTATCCCCGTCGCCGTAGAAATGGTCGAGGGCGCGCGCCCATTGCCCGAGTACACCCACCCGGATCGGGCGATTTATATCTTTGGCCCGGAAGACGGATCCCTCGGCAAAGATGTGCTGGAATGGTGTGAGGACGTTATTTACATCCCCACCACCGGCTGCATGAACCTGGCTGCAACAGTCAACGTGGTGCTCTACGACCGCTTGGCCAAGGGCAACAATACCCGTTCCGGGCCCAAGTTCGGCTAGGTCAGACCTTGCCTCTGTTCTGCTGGCTGGCACTCCAGTCCACCAGCAGGCTGTAGGCGATGGCGAGCAAGGTGGGGCCGATGAACAGGCCGATAAAGCCGAAAGCTATCAAGCCGCCAAACACGCCCAGCAGCACGATCACCAGTGGCAGGTTGCCGCCCCGACTGATCAGATAAGGCTTGAGCACGTTATCGACACCGCTGATGATCAGCGTGCCCCAGATGCCGAGAAAGATCGCCATCCCGTAGTCACCCTTCCAGACCAGCCAGGCCGTGGCAGGCACCCAGATCAGCGGCGGCCCCATCGGAATCAGGCTGAGCAGGAATGTAGCCAGCCCAAGTACCAGCGCCCCCGGCACGCCGGCAATCAAGAAGCCGATCAATGCCAGCAATGCCTGCGCCGCTGCGGTACCGATCACACCGTTGACCACGCGCTGCACGGTACCGGCCACCAGCTCCTGATAATAATCCGCGCGCTCACCAATCAGGCGCTCCAGCAGCCCGTGGACAAAACTCGCCAGGCGCGGCCCGTCACGATAGAAAAAGAACACAAAGACAATACTCAGCGTCAGTTCCAGAATACCGCTGCCGATCTGTGCACTGCGCGCCAGCAACCAGTTACCGACCTGCCCCAGGTAAGGCTTGATGGCCACCAGCATTGCCGCACCCTGCTCGTCGATGGTGTTCCAGATGCCCACCAGACGCTCCCCCACCAGCGGCAGACCGGCCAGCCAGGCCGGCGCTTCAGGCAAACCTTCAAGCTGCACATCCTTGACGAAGGTGGTGGCATCGCGAACATGATCTGCCAGGTTCAACCCCAGCCACACCAGAGGCCCGGCCACCAACAGCATCCAGCCCAGGGTAAGGATGCCGGCAGCGAGCGACTCGCGCCCACCGAGCAAGCGTGTCAGCAGGCGCATCAGGGGCCAGCTGGCAAATGCCAGTACCGCGCCCCAGAACAAGGCCGACCAGAAAGGGGCCATCACCCACAGGCTGGCACCGAACAACACCAGGAGCAGAATCTGCACCAGCAGGCGATCGTTATTGAGCATGTGTGTTCCACAGAAAATTCAGAAATCAAAGAAGGACGACGACTACGTAGAGTGTAGTCGTCGTTTACACAGGCTTAACGCAACAGTTCGATGCGCAACCCTTTGGCCTGACCGTCACCCAGTTCCAGGCGCGACGCCCGTACACCGTTAGCGATCAGCGCATCGCGCCAGGCGCCAGCCTTGGCACCGGTTAAACTGACCCTGGAGGTTGCATCCAGGTTCAATGCCCTTGAAATTAACGTCAGCCACTGAGTATCCGGGTCGCCCGCAAGCTTGGGAAAATCCAGCTCGCCCGTGCTTTTAAGCTGGCGTTGCAGGGTGGCCGAGGTAGGCAACAGTTCTCCCAGGTCGGCACTCGCCTGCATCTGCTCAACGTGCAGATAGGCCTTGCGATTGCCCCGATTGATCCCGTACAGGGCAACCAGCTGGTTCTGAGCGGGGGCCGCACGGCGCAGCAGCAAGTAAGACTGCTGCTCGTCGGAGCCCACCAGCTTGGAATTGCCGAACACTTCATTGGCCCACAGGCTGCTTTCGCCACAGTCACGAGCCTGACACCAGAACAACAACTCGGCGCCCTGCTTTTGCAACGCCTCGCGTGCAGCGGTAAAGGCTTCGGTGGCCGAGTGCTCGGCAGGCAGCTCGTAGGTGACGGCCGTTATCTGACCACGGGCATTGACCTGCCCTTCGAATCGCAGGCGGCCGCTGATCTTGCGGATCGAGCCCATCGGGTAGATACGTTCGACATCGGGCCGCACGCTGTAATCGACAATCTGCGCGTCCGCGAGGCGCGGCACATCCGGCAAATCACTGCTGCCTGGCACATCGCTGGCCCAAAGTAACGGGCTCAAACAGCCCAGGCCCAGAGCCAGGATAAATCGGCTGGGTATTTTCATCGGCGCACATCACCGGGTGATGACGTGTGGCTGAGCATCCTCACGATAGAGACCGGGTGGCCTTTCGGGGTCGCAGCGGTGTACAGATCTATCATGGTTGTCTCCCATTTCAACCCGCCAAGCCTCGACAGTTGCTAGCCGCAAGTCAAGGAACAGCGAAGAAGCGATTGAAACAGTCTGCAACAAGGATCGCTCCCGCCTCGTCATTCAGGTGCAAATGATGGCCACCCGGCAACCGTTCCAGGTTGAAGGGTAGCCGATCCAGTAGCTCGGGGTGGCTGGCCAGCATGCCCTGCTGCGCCACCACCAGGGTGGTCGGGCAACTCACCCGTCGTACAAAGGACATCGCCTGCTCGTCACTCAGGCGCAAGGGCGATGGCAAGGTG
>NZ_WIVQ01000102.1:0-16673 GCF_009600545.1 Pseudomonas sp. FSL R10-1339
TTTGAACGGCTGCCGTTTTTTGAAAGCACCTATGGCTCAGCAGTCGAAAAATAGCGGCCTACTTCAGACCATCCTTAAGGCGTTGGTCCATGAGAAGTTCGGTGACGGCATTATCAGTGCTATCAACTTCAAACTGGATATTAAAAAAGTCGAAGATCCAGAGGGTGGGTCGCGCGCAGTCATTACCCTGGATGGTAAATACCTGCCCACCAAGCCTTTCTGACAGTTGAGTGTCTCGGCGTCGTAATACGACGCCGAGTCATGAAGCGCTACATTGACCCTGTAAGTATTGAAGGGTATTTGCGTCACGCGATACCCCCAGGTGTTTGAACATGAAAATTTTATTGTTGGCAGGGTTCAGTAGCTTGTGCACTGTGGCTTTGGCTGGGCAGCCTCTAGCAGATAACGACATTCAGGTAGAGCAGTACAGTTATTCACAAGACCTTGATATCGCAAAAGTCATTTCGATGGGTGAAGTGCCAAATGTTTGTGAAGTGGTGCCTGCGCGTATGATGTATGAAGACTCCAAGGGGCATAGGCATATTCTCGAATACCGCGTAATGGGGAATGGTTGTTCTAACGGTTAGTGTGTGCTTCCCATCCATACCGCAAATATTTAATACGTCTTTTAATTTTTTCCTGCTGATTCTGGACACTGTTGCGTTCCTTTGCAGCTCTGTCGTGCGTGCTCATGGGCAATGTGCTGGCAGTCATGAAGCAGGCGCAGGATGACCTCCAGAGGTCGATGCTCGAGAAACGGAAGTTGTCTGAATTGAGGAGTGAGGTTTATGGATCTGATATTTCGCAATGTACGCATTGCCGATGGAAAGCCTTTAACCGACGTCGCCGTACACAATGGGAAAGTTGCCATTATTTCCCCGGGAATTACAGTGCGGGCACGGCAGGAAGTCCAGGGAAATGGAAATGTATTGATGCCGGCTTTTGTCGAGGGGCATCTGCATCTGGAAAAAGCCAATGTCATGCACCGTAAGGTCAATCGCACCGGAACCCTCAAGGAGGCGATTGCCGTTACAGCTGAGCTTAAACCGATGTTGACCCGGGAGGATATTCTCGAGCGTTCAACGCAGGTATTACGCTCACTTGTGCAGGCCGGTACTACCCATGTACGCGCACATGCCGAATTTGACCCCTCACAAGGTTTCACAGGGTTTGATGTTGTCCTGGAGCTACGCAAGAAGTTTCGCGACATGATCGACATTCAGGTAGTTGCCTTCCCACAGGAAGGCATTTTCAAACTACCGGGAATGAAGCACATGATGGTTGCGGCGATGGAAAAAGGTGCCGATGTCGTCGGCGGTATTCCCTATAACGATCGTTCACCCTTCGAACATATTGATTATGTTTTCAGCCTGGCTAAACAGTTTGGAAAAGATATAGATTTCCATCAGGATTTTGCCGATACGGCAGAGAACATGACCATTGAATACCTCGCGCGCAAGACCATCAAGGAAGAGTATGAAGGCCGCGTCTGCGTAGGTCATCTTACGAGCCTTGGAGCCGTAGCACCGGAACAGCGAGTGGGTATTATCAGCCTGATCCGTGATGCTGGAATCAGCGTAATGTGCCTGCCAGCCACCGACTTGCATCTCGGTGCTCGAGGCGACAGCCATAACGTCCGCCGCTCACTCACGCCCGTTCGTGCGTTGCGAGACGGTGGTGTAAATGTCTGTTTGGCCACGAACAATATACGCAACGCTTTTACCCCGTATGGGACAGGCGATCTGCTGAATATTGCGCAATTGGCAATGCCTGCATGCCACCTGGGTGGGGCCGATGATCAGGCCACAGTATTGGGAATGCTCACAACTAATCCCGCAAAAGCCCTGGGGCTGGATAACTATGGGCTGGAAGCCGGCAAAAATGCAGACCTGGTGCTGGTGGATACCCAGTCGGTCGCCGGGGTTATCCTCGACTTGCCGGCTCGTCTTATGGTGTTGAAGCGCGGGAAAATAGTGGCGACATCAAATTACAACCGTTCGATAGCCTTCTGATCGTCCCCGCCTGCCGGATCAGTAACGGATACCCGTGTGACACTCAGTCAATCTGTCGTCTTTTGATGATCGACGACAATCGCGTGTGGACGGGTGTAACGGCTGCGGATTTATCGCCTAGAGATTCAGGCCTCGTGCCACTATTTCAAGCGGGAAGGTCGGCAATATGTCGTCGCTTGCTCTGTTTCAGCTGGGCGAGAAGTCGTGGATGCATGCATTGCCCGCCAATGGCAAAGGCATGGCTTTTATGCGGTCATGCCTGAATCCCGATCTTGCCTGCTGAAGCTTGCATCGCGCGCTTCTCTGTCAAGGGGGCAAAATAGGGCGGCGTACCGGTTGCCTGGAAATAAAGAAAGTAGTGCCCGGTGTCGGCCAATACAATTCGGTGCAGCTCTGATAGGCGCATGCCGTTTCTAATCCAAATGCTCTCTTTCAGGATTTCGTAAGTCCGGACCCCGTGTTGTTGCATTGTGCTTTCGAAGGTTAGGTAGAGTTCTTCTCTGATACGCCGGTCGTTTTGAACACCCGCTCGCAACATAAAAAAGCTAAGCACACCCACAACTACAACCACAACCAACAAAAAAGTCCAGCTGGCGATTGCTCCCATGCTTTGCGCTCCCTGCGAGCTCACGTGGTATGAGCATCAGTGTAGACAGGGTTTGGCACTTGGCTTAGCTGCGTGTCAGGCTGCGTTATGCAGCCTCAGGTTCGGAGCAGGCAAGATTTACGCCTGCTCTGCCTCGTATCGCATCACAACGTGTCGTTGCACACCAAGGCCGCAGATCGACAGCACCACTTCATCCCCCGGTTCCAGCCATTTCGGATGTGGCTTCATTCCCATCGACACGCCAGGCGGGGTGCCGGTGATGATCACATCCCCAACATCGAGGGTCATGTAGTGACTGCAGTAGGAAATGATCTCTGCAACGCTGAAGATCATGGTCTGGGTGTTTCCTTCCTGTCGCCGTTGGCCGTTGACTTCCAGCCACATTGGCAGGCTCTGCGGATCCGGGACCTCATCACGGGTCACGAGCCAGGGACCCAGCGGCCCAAAGGAGTCGGAGCTCTTGCCTTTGTCCCATTGCGAACTCTGAAACTGGAATCCACGATCGGAAACATCATTGGCCACGCAGTAGCCCGCCACATGTTCAAGTGCCTGGGCAACCGGAACGTAACGGGCGCGCTTTCCGATGACGACCCCCAGCTCAACTTCCCAGTCCAATTGCCTTGAGTGGGGAGGTTGTACGATGGGGTCATCGGCCCCGCTGATGCAACTGACCGGTTTGAAGAACACCAACGGTTCGGACGGGATCGCAAGACCGGCCTCTTCGGCGTGGTCCAGGTAGTTCAAACCAATTGCGATGAACTTGCTGATATCGCTTATCGGTGGCAGGTAGCGAACCGGGGTCGAAATAAGCGGAAGCCGGTGTTCGTCAAGCTCACAAAGCCGGGCAAGTTCCGTATCGGACAAGCACGCGCGCGAGACGTCATCCACATGGGCTGATATGTCCCGCAGCTGTCCCGATGAATCGACCATGCCCGGATACACGCCATCATGCTTAACATAGCGAAAGAGCTTCATTGTTGTCTCCAGTTGCAGTATCAGAATATGCGCAGGAACCGAGCGCGCCAGGCACCAGGCTGGTTGCGGGATACAAACCCGCAGCCACTGTCAGTCATGCTTCATTGCACGCAAAGTGCGGGGGAGGGGCATCTCGGTTTGCATGCCACAAGGACCCAGTCGGTTCGCGGGATCAATCACGCTTTTCGGTGAACAATCGCACTACGCTTGTCATGTTCCGGTCGCCCATTCCGCGCGCTGCTGCGCGCTGGAAAACGTTATGTGCTGCGGCAATTGTGGGGGCGTTCTCTGCTGATCCTGCTTCCTCGAGCGTGTAGCCGATGTCCTTTTCAATCAACGCCACGGGGAACTGCGGGGCGAAGTTCTCCGTCATCATGCTCCCTGAAAGATAGGCCGCAACCGGTGGCCAGACGGAGGTGCCTGCCATGGCTGCCAGCACTCGCGATGCATCGGCTCCGTTTCGCTCCAATAACCCGATGACCTCTGCCAGGCCCGTCACCTGTATTCCCAGCATGGCGTTGGTGGCAAGTTTCGCCAAAGCGCCATGACCCAGGCCGCCGACGTGATGGACTGAAGAGCCCATGACGCGTAGCAGAGGCAGGCAGCGCTCCAGGACTTCTTCCTCTCCGCCTGCCAGATAGGCCAGCTGCCTCGCATCGGCCTGAGCACGGGATCCCGATACCGGCGCTTCCAGCAGCGCCACCCGGGCATGCTGCATGTGGGTGCCGAGCTCCTGGATCCAGCCCGAAGTGAGTGTCGAACTCTCGATGGCGATTGCTCCCGCTGCCATACCAGAGAGGGCGCCGATCTCGCGATCCAGCCAGACATGGCGAGACGCATCATTGTCACGCAACATTGCAATGACGAACTCCGCACCTGCGCTGGCTTCTCTTGGCGTGCGCGCGTGGAAGGCCCCTTGCTTGACAAGCGCTTCTGCTGCATCGGGGGTTCGATTCCAGACAGTGACTGTGTGACCTGCAGCAAGCAATTGTGAGGCCATGCGCGACCCCATGGCGCCGAGGCCCATGACTGTGATTCTGCTCATATGCTTTGTTCCATTTCAACGTGTAAGGGGGAGGGGCTGACAGGACTCGGTGGTTGTCAGAGGTTGCGCGACTATGAAGATTGGCGACTCACCAGGATCACCGCCAAGCCTGCAATGGCGAAGCAGGCGGACAGGTACGCAATGGGTTGCGGTCCGGCAAGATTGATCAGCAGTCCGCCCAGCAGCGAGCCCAGGCCGATGGCTGCATTGAATACAGATACATTGATGGAGGTGGCTGCGTCGGCTCCGCCTGGAATCCTGGAGGCCTCCTTGAACACCAGGGTCTGCAGCAGCACCGGAAGTGCGCCATATGCAGCGCCCCACGCAGCAAGCACAGCGAAAATGGCAGCATGACTGACCGCTGCCGCGTTCATGCATGACAAGCTTGCGGCAAGGAGTGCTGTCACCAGACCCAGGCTGGTTCTTGGTGCCCTGGACGCGAACGGGCCCACGGCGAAGTTGGTAATTACACCTGCCGCGCCATAGACCAACAGAAGCATGCTGACCTGTGCAGGGCTCTGGCCGGCAATCTGCTCAAGGTACGGAGACACGTAGGTGTAAGCCAGAAAGTTGCCGGTGACGACAAGGGCGGTGATCCCGAAAACCACAAGCAAGGGGCCACTTTTGAGCACGGCTGACATCGCCCCTCGCTTGGCAGCCTTCGAGATGCGTACCGCCGGAACTGACCATGCGATCAGCGTGAAGACGACCAGGCTGAGTATCGAGAGCGCAGCAAACACGGAGCGCCATCCATACATTTCACCGAGCATTGTGCCAGCCGGAATCCCCAGCACCGTCGCCAGCGAGACACCGCCAAAGACAATCGATGTAGCTCGTACTGCGTTTCGTGCAGAGACCATGTGCACTGCGGTGACCACCGCTGTCGACCAGAACACGCCGATTGCACCTGCGACCAGAATGCGTCCAAGGAAAACGACGAAGTAGTTTGGCGCCAGGAAGGTGATCAGATTGCCGATACAGCAGACCGCCAGCAGACCGGCCATCAGTGTCTTGCGGTTGAGCGATCCAAGCAGGCCAGTCAGAGGCGCTGCGGTCAGAGCGACCATAAATGCAAAAATTGTAACCAGATAACCTGCGGCGCCGAGCGAGACATTCAGGCCAGCGGCCATCGCTGGCAGCACCCCTACGGGCATGAGCTCGGTGCTGACAAAGGAGAAGCAACCGAGGCTCAGGGCAAGAACAGCCGCTACCGCCTGTGCCCTGGATACAGTTACCCCATGAGGGTGTGGCGTTACGGGCGCGTGGGCACTTGCCGACGTAGTATCGGCCTGATGCCTTATGACTTTCGATTGCATGGGCGTATCTCTGTGAAATTCAAAATAAAGGTCGCAAAGGTAAGGTTTTTCAAGGCCAAGCCGTGCGTGCACCCGGTGTACTGTGGTGACCGGCATGCCGACTGATGGGCCATGCGAACTTATCGTGGGGGAAACTCAATGCCTGAGAGTTGCGCACAAGCGGCCAGGTATCGCTCTTGAAGCGCGGGGTCAAACGCAGCGCTGTGAACCTGTGCCGACCGCTGGTGATAGAAGTAGTCGCCGGTTACGCGCGCTGCAGTGCCTGCAGCGAGCCACGCCTGGGTGCGGGGCGCGAGGTCAAGGTCATCCGTAGCCTCAGGGCCGCCCATCTTCGTGGCAACCCAACCTGGTTCGACGCAGTTGGACAGCACATCTGGCCAGTGACGCGCGGCGGCAAAAGCAAGCAGGACCGCGTGAAGCTTGGAGTCCGAGTAGGCCTGCATCCCGGACCAGCGTCGCGATTCCCAGGTCAGGTCGCTGAGAGAGGGATTACCCTTCAAGTGAAGCCTGGAGCTCATGTAAACCAGGCGCTTGGGTCGCTTGACCATGGCGGTCAGAATGTAGGGCGCCAGAGAGTTCACGGCAAAGACATGGGGCAGGCCATCCACTGTGGCGATGCGCTCGCGCTCCTGGAAGCCGACAGCGGCATTGTGAATGATGGCATCGAAGGGGCCCAGTTCATTGATGCTGGCAGCAAGCGCCTTGGTTTCTGCGATGCTGGAAAGGTCCCCGACGAGTGCCGTCTGCGCGCCGGGAACTTGAGCGATGGCATGGGCCGCCCGGGCGTGATTTGGGCATGCAGCACGACCTGATGACCGTTGGCCACGAGCAGGCGTGCCGCCATTTGACCCAGGCCGTCGGAGGATCCGGTAACGAGGATGCGCGTCATTGTCATTGCTCCGGTGAATGCCACGTCGGGGGTGGCCTCAATGGGGTGTAGGGTCGGCATGGGGTAGCCGACTCAGCGTTGGAGCAATGTTGGGATTTCGGGCCTTAGAATGCGATAGCATGGAACGCATAATATTCATGCGCGGGAGTCATCAATGAGGGCATTAAGTTCCCGGTTGCTGGAAGGCGTCGACGTTATGGCGGCTGTCGTTGATGCGCGCAGCTTTGGCGGGGCTGCTGAGGTACTGGATATGTCTCAATCTGGCGTGAGCAGGGCAATAGCCCGCCTGGAGACAAGATTGGGCATCCGGGTGTTCGAACGCACGACGCGATCAGTGAGGCTGACCGACGAAGGGCGCAGTTTCTACGAAGAGGTGATGCCTCTGATCGATGCGCTTGCCGAGGCGACAGGCAGCGCCGCCAGTGATGCGCAAAAGGTTCGTGGCCGGCTGCGCGTCAACGTGGACCCGCTATTTGCGAGACTGATCCTCGGTCCCCGATTGGGCGCGTTCATGGATAGCCACCCTGAGCTCGAAATGGAGCTGCGCAGCAAGGAAGACCTGGGTGATTTGATCGCGGATGGTTTCGACATTGCGATCCGCTTCGGCCATCCTCAGCCGTCGTCGTTAGTGGCGAGAAAACTCCTCGATACGCGAGTTTTGGCCATGGCATCGCCAGCTTATCTTGAGCGTTTCGGTCATCCCAAGGACCCTATGGAACTCGAGACTTCGGACCATCGCTGCATCCTGTTCAGGGAGCCAGTCACCGGCCGTCCGTTTGCCTGGGAGTTTCATCAGCGCCGCAAGAAGGTCACAGTCAAGCCGCAGGGCATGTTGACCGTCAACGATCCGGGTACGGTCTATAGCACATGCTTGGCCGGGCTCGGTATTGCGCAGTTGTTCGAGTTGGGAATTGAAGAATATACCTCTTCCAGGCAGCTTGTTCAGCTGTTTCCCGATTGGTCGGAGCAGCGTTTTCCGCTCTATGCATACTACCCGTCGCGACATCATGTTCCCGCAAAGACTCGCGCGCTTCTTGATTTCGTCGCAGGCCTGGTTCGCTGATTGAAACGGGTTGGGCCTGCATCAGGAGTAAGCAAGCCGCTGCGTGCTACTTCAGTCTTGCAGACAAAACCCGTTTTTTAAATCACTTACACAAGTAACTACGTCTCCGAAGATCGTATTCAGATGCAAAACTACTGGCTCGATCTTGAGTGAAGAAAGTTGGAGCGATGTTTATTAATTATAGTTTGGATATTTAGGTGTAACTGTCAGGTGGTGTTCAGGTTGTCATGTTTGAGTTACAGTGTTTTCTTCCTTCGAAAAACGTATGTCCCGGTAAGTGCTGGCAATATATATTGAATTCGCCCGACTTGGGTGGGAAGGGGCAGGGGAAGTGCTGCAAGTTACTTTTCAATTGCACCCGGTTGAGGACTGGCGTGTAATTAAATGACGATATCCATGCGCGGGCCGAGGCCGTCGACGAGTAAAGAGATGTCGGCACGTATCTCGCAGCACGCTTTATGAGCGTCGACTACGGCTTTCACTTCACGACAGACAAGGCCTCTTGCTTCCTCTCTTTTTTCACAGACCGTTTCAGCTGTCAGTGTCAGCCGGCCGGAGAACGTGGTTTCAACAGTGGAGAGTTTGTTCCAGTCAGAATTTTCTATATTGGCAATCCCTTTTCTGACTTTGTCAGCTGCTTTGGCTGCAGTGTCAGTATCTCCTGTCGGAGAAATTGAATAAGTGAATAGGAAGTAATATTTTGTCACTTTGCTTGTCCTTGTGAGAAGTTCGATTTACAAGTCGTGCGCCGTGCTCGACTTATAAAGACAGTAGCACTTCAGGTGGGGAGGGGAGTACTGTTCTTTAGCTTGGCTGGGTGGAATAGTGTGTGTGATTGTTTATGCTGTTTTATCGCTAACCATGTTCCGTCAATAGAATCGGTTTCCGAGACCGGTATTGAGCCAGGAACAGCCAGGCTGCGCATCAGGGGCGCTTCCGATCCGCAGTGGGTGAAGTTCATCTTGCAGGAGTTACTGCGATAAGTGCCTCACCTGCGAGCGCTCATATTCGATCTGATTTGGGAGCAAGTGTGCTCGTGATGACATCGAAAAAACATTCGATGTTCCCCCGATTTTTCTGGGTATTTTGCGGCTTTGGGTCGGTTTTAAAGCTTGATGAAACGTTTCATCAAGTCTATAAAAAGGCACAATTCCAAGAAAGGCTGTTGCCATGACCCCGCTCAAACTCTTTGTTGCCCTCACTACACTGACCGCAGCCTCCCACGCCATGGCCTGGGATTACGTTCTGCTCGACACCGACCTTGGCGCCCGGAACTGGCAGATCACCAGCCAGCAACTCGGCGTAAAAACCGATAAACCCTTCAGCATCACCTTGCGCACCTTGCACGGTGGCCGGCAGGAGGGCGTCAGCATTGTGGACATCGATAACGGTACGATGAAACTCTCGGTAGTGCCTACTCGCGGAATGAACGTATTGCAGGCCTCGGTAGGTAATCTGCGCATGGGCTGGGATTCGCCGGTCAAGGAAGTGGTCAACCCGTCCTTTATCGAGCTTAATGGTCGTGGTGGTCTGGGCTGGCTGGAAGGTTTCAATGAGCTGGTCACCCGCTGTGGATACGAATGGGTCGGCCACCCAGGAGTCGACAACGGCGAACTGCTGACCCTGCATGGTCGGGCCGCGAACATTCCTGCAAGTAAAGTCACCCTGCATATCGATGAAAAACCGCCGTATGCCATCACCCTGCGCGGCGAACTGAAAGAGCAGGCGTTCAAAAAGGTCGATTTTTCCGTCGCTACCGAATTGGTCACCGAGCCCGGCAGCGTAGTGTTCTCCCTCAACGACACCCTAACCAACAACGGCGACTATCCAAAGGAATACCAGGCGCTCTATCACAGTAACTTCAGCACCCCGTTCCTGGAGCAGGGCGCTCGTTTCGCCGCACCGGTGAAACAGGTGTCGCCGTTCAACGACAAGGCCAAGGACGATCTGCCCGACTGGCAAACCTACCGTGCACCGACCAAGGACTACGACGAAACGGTTTACAACGTGGTGCCGTATGGCGATGCCAAGGGCGATACGTTGACCGTGTTGCATAACAAGGCCGGCAGCCTGGGCGTTTCAGTCGGCTTCAATACTCAGACACTGCCGGTGTTTTCCCTGTGGAAAAACACCGATACCCAAGGCCAGGGCTATGTTACCGGCTTGGAACCGGGGACAAGTTTTTCCTACAACCGCCGTTATCAGCGGCCACTGAATTTGGTACCAACAATTGGGCCGAAGGAACACAAGCAGTTCCACATTAGCTATAGCTTATTGGCGGATAAGGTGGCTGTTGATAAGGCTTTGAAGCGAGTGAGCGACATTCAGGGTGGGCGGGAAACTGAGGTACGGCAAACGCCATTGGTTGATCTGACCAAGGGATAGCACCGGCTAGAGCACCGTAGGCCGATATGGCGCAGCCTCGACCAAATGTTCGCGCCTTATTCCTCGGTTTGTTCAAGGTTCACCGGTGTGTACGGGATTTACATCTTCCTCGCCGCCGGTTTGCTGCTGTTGGGCGGGGGGCTGATGCTGATGGGGCAACGCGCAGGCAGAGGCCAGCGCGTTGAGGCTGTCCCCTTTTCAGGACGCCAGGCACTCGGCGCAGGTAAGGGGTAGCGAGGCATCAAGCCTGTGGCGTACAGGCATTTACGGGTTCAGGTAAGCACTCAAACGCTCTACCGCAAACCCCTCGAAACCTTTCAGCGCATCGCTGGCCATCAATTGCTCCTTGCCGTTGAACTCAACCACGGGCACGTAAAAGCAGGCATGCTGGCTGATCTGGTCGACAGGGATTTTTTGCTGGCCCACAAAGGGAAAGCCGCAGCCCATGCCCAACAGCTGCAAGCGAACCACCTTGAGTTTCTGGCCTACCACCGAGGCGTCACACATTTCCCAATCAATGTTGCGTTTTTCCAGTACATCGGCCACCGGCTTGTTACCCATTCGGATAAAACTCTCGGCCTCCATCGCGAAGTTGATCGGGTTGTCCGGGTCAGCGCAAACGCTGGTCACACGCGTCACCTCGAACTCGCCGCTACCTTCAAGTTGCGCCGGAAACTTGCTTTTCTGGCCTTCAAACCCGGGGTACGTCGTTGGGAACGGCTTGCTGGGCATGAGCTCTTTGACCGTCATACCCTTGGGCATTTCAGGGGTGGCAGCCATGACCACAGAGGGCAAAACGGCAGAGAGGAGGGCGAGGAGGGCGTTGCGTTTCAGGGCTTTGTTCAACATCTATTCCACCTTGGAAAGTCAGAAGTTACATCCTGTTGCGTAATCTGAGTCGTCCCGGCCTTGAAGGCAACCCCCGCCCAAGCGTCTCTCAGGTTGTTTGCCTGACCTCAGCCCTCTCTGGCTCAGGCACTCTGCGCAGCCGCGACGCGTAAGGCAGCAGGAACGCTACCGTGAGTGCCGCGAGGGAGAGGTTGCCGAGCCAGGCCACGGCACCCATGGGCCCATCCCAGGCTTGAATACAACAGGCCAAGCTGGCCAACAGGGCAATCCAGCCGGTGCAGCGTAATGTTCGCAGGACGACAGGGGCGGGCGTGGGTTGCCTGAGCTGTTTGTAATACCGCTCCAGCCCCAGGCACAAACCCAACATGCCGCCACAGG
Source organism: Pseudomonas sp. FSL R10-1339 (assembly GCF_009600545.1). Taxonomy (NCBI): domain Bacteria; kingdom Pseudomonadati; phylum Pseudomonadota; class Gammaproteobacteria; order Pseudomonadales; family Pseudomonadaceae; genus Pseudomonas; species Pseudomonas sp. FSL R10-1339. The sequence goes on from NZ_WIVQ01000102.1 coordinate 11,520, forward strand.
CCAGCAACATACCCGCGATCAAGGCAAGGTTCATCTCAATGCTGCTCCAGGGTGTTAGAGGATTTACGCGGTACTGCTTGTCTGGCCGGTTGTCCTGCCTGCCAGGCTGCCCAGGCCAGCAATGCGCCTATCACTGCGAGGGTGAGTTCCAGGTAGAGCCCGTCCCCTCGATTGACAACAATCAGATTCAGCAGGGGCAAGTTCAAACACATCAAGGCCGCGAGGCCCAACTGTTCGCGCCAGGCAGCGAGTCTGGGCCTGACGATGGCATGGCCCAGGCTGGCGAGCCACACCAGAAAGAAAACCCGCACTTCCCATTGATCACGCCCGGCCCATTGCAACGGCAGCAACCGGTTGGCCCACAGCAGTGCGATAGATGCCAGCACCAGCCCGGCCACGACCGCTACGTTGATGCGTTCGGCAGCGTGATACAGCATCGCACCGATCACCCCTTCGCTATCGTGACGACGGCGCCGTTTGACGGTAAACAGCACCACACCGGTGGCCAGCATGGCGCAACTGGCCAGGCCGCAGACAAAGTACAACCAGCGCATGGGATAACCGCCGAACTGGGCGAAGTGCAAGCCGGACATAACTTTCTGGGTCAGCAGGCTCGGTCGGCTCTGCTGCGGTTGCCGCAAGACTTTGCCCGTAACGCCGTCGAACACCATGCTGGCGCCCTTGGTCAGCTCGATACGATTACCCAGCAAGGGGCGCGCTTCAATGCGAGTATCACTGCGACCGGGATTTTTAATCGACAGTCCGGAAACCGGCCCCATGCTTCGCTCGGCTTCGGCCAGTAAAGGTCCTATGGCGGTCAGCGGTGCAGGCTGAGAGACGGGGTGAAGAGGCTCGCCACGCCCTGGCCTCTGTCCCTCACGGCGTGCACCCGCAGTGGCGATGTCTTGCTTGCCGGGTGCGTGATTGTGTTCTGCACGCTGTTCAGCAGGCGCCCCGCGTAGCGCTCCACTGGCCGCGACACGATCGCCATCGAACAGTGCGTCCATCGCCGCGGGCATGTAGGTCAGGTAAAAAATCACCAGGCCGGTGTAGGTAATCATCAGATGGAAAGGCAGTACCAGCACACCGGTGGCGTTATGCGCATCCAGCCAGGAACGTTGGCCCTTGGCCGGGCGGAAGGTGAAAAAATCCTTGAAGAATTTTTTGTGAATGACGATGCCGCTGACAAGTGCGACGAGCATGCCCATGGCGGCCAGGCCAACCACCCAGATGCCGATATTGCGCGGCAGGTCGAGGGTGAAATGGAAGCGAAAAAAGAACCCGCCACCCGCTGTCTTGCGGACGTCAAGCGGGGCGCCGCTTTCCGGGTCCAGGTTCACGCCACCGCCACGCCGTTGTTCACCGCTGGAGACGGTCAGCCCTGATGATCGCTCGGTGGGCAGGCCGATGTTCCAGGTGCTGGCGTTCGGTTGTTGCGCGTGCAGATAGTCGAGTGCGCGTTGTGCGGCTTCGCTTGGCGTGAGCGTGTGGGCCGGGATTTCCGGCCGCATCCAGCTATCAATTTCCTTATCAAACACTGCGAGGGTGCCGGTGAGGAAGATTGCAAACAGGATCCAGCCGAAAATCAGCCCGCCCCACGTGTGCAGCCAGGCAAGGGACTGGGTGATGGTTTTGCTTTTCATCCCGGTATCTCCATCCACTGCGGCCAGAAACCGATCGCCGCCAAGGGCACAGCCAGGCTTAGCCCGGCCCATGCGCGGCGGGCACTGCGGCAGGCAAATGCCCAAAGAATCGCCAGGCTGTAGACCGCAAATGACACCAGGCTGGCCGTCACCAGCGCATCGACTTTATTCATCGGCAGCAAGCGCGCAAGTGCCGCAGTGAAGGCGTAAGTGAACAGGTAGCCGCCGCACAGCGCCGCAAGGATACGCGACACTGTCGGGCCGTAATGGGGGGGTGTTTTCATCTGGCATGCTCATCAGTTCCCGGCACGATACCGGAGTATTTTTATCAAGCTGTACGCCAACGCCCAGCCTGGTCAGCGGCTGAGCGTTGGGTGGGTGATCAAGTGCGCCTGTGAGCGCCGGGATCAGAACGAGGTGCTGATCGACGCGTAGAACGCGCGCCCCGGCTCGTTGTAAGTGCTGGCCCCGGCTGTGGTGCCCGAGCCCTCGCGGTACACGCGCTTGTCGAACAGGTTGTTGATGCCGGCACCGAGCGACAGGTTCTTGTTTACCTGGTAGGTCCCGCCAATACCCCAGATATGGTAAGGGTCAAGGGTTTGCAGCTCGTTTGTGGCGATGACGGCAACATCACGTGTCGGGTTGAATACCCGCGGCTCTTGCTTGCCGTAATAGGTCCCGGTCAGGCTCAGGGTAAGTGCCTGCGTAGCCTGCCAGTCGAGCATGGTGTTTACCGTGTACTTGGGCACCACCGACAACGGGTTGCCGTCGCCGTCCTTGTTGGACTGCATATAGGTGAAGTTGGTGTTCCAGCTCAGCGTATTGCCATTCTCACCGAGCAATGGAATGCCGACGTTTCCTTCCCATCCCTTGACCACGGCATCCTTGGCGTTATCCCATTGCAGGATGGCCTCGTTGGCCAGGGTCTTGTCGACCAAATCGTTCGAAGCCACGATTTTGTTGTCGTAATCATTACGGAAGTAGGTGATCCCGGCGGTCCATCCATCCCGGGCAAAGCTGATGCCCAGCTCTTTGTTAATGCTGATCTCGGGCTCGAGGTTTTTATTGCCCAACACATAGCAACCCGTGCTGAGCAGTGTGGGTGCACACCCGTTGCCGTTACTGCGATACAGGTAGTTGGGGTTCAACTGGTACAAATTCGGCGCCTTGAAGGCGCGGGCAATACCGCCCTTCAACGTGATGTCGTCGGTCAACATGTAGGAACTGTTCAGGCTCGGGCTCCAGTTGGCGCCGAATTGATCATGATGGTCCAGGCGCAGCCCGGGCTTCAGGAACCATTTGGGGCTCAACTCGATATTGTCTTCCATGAACAAGGCCATGATCGTCGCGTCCATATAGGACGAGCGTGCACCCAGCGCCGAGTTGGGCAATGTGGTGCCGACGGCCCGGTCGAAGGTGCTCGGGTCGTCCAGTTCCTGGCGATTCCATTCCGCGCCGAGGGTAAAGGTTTGTGGCAGCAGCACTTGCAGGGGAATGTTCAGTTCGCCCTGGAGCAAGTAGCTGTCATAGGTACTGGTACTCTTGTCTGCGTTGGCGCTGATGTCACCATCGACCGCACCGGTCTGGCCTTCTTGCAATCGGTTGTTGCGGGTTTTCTCGTATTGCGCCAACACCCGTGATGTCCCGAACGCCCAGTCACCCCGATGGGTAACGGAAAAATTCTGCCGGTACATGGTGTTGGTTTCACGCCCCAGCCATTGGTTGATCGTGCTGCCGGGCGTCTGCGAGTCTGTTCCCCCGGTGCCGACATCCCCGGTGTAAATATTGCCTTGCCGGCTAAAACCGGTCTCGAAATCGAGGGTCTGCTGATCGTCCAGCGCCCAGCTCAACAACGCGTTGATGTCTTTATTGCGGACCCCTTCGCGGCCGGCAGCCAATGCAGAACCGGAGGCGGTGTCGGTGTGCGCGAGGTTGATATCGGAGTCGTCGGCGTCAGTCTTGTTCAGGTTGCCGTAGACACGAAATGCCAGCGCTTCGGTCAGCGCGCCGGAGAGGCTGAACGTGGTGCGTTTGGTCATGCCTTCGGCATCGTCCTCGGGCAGGTTGGTGTACGCCGAGAGCGAACCGCTGAGTTCCTGTGTCGGGCGCTTGGTGATGATGTTCACCACCCCCCCCATCGAGCCGGAGCCGTAGCGTGCGGCCGCCGGGCCTCGCAGCACCTCGATGCTCTCGACTTCGTCAGCCGGCACCCAGTTGCTGTCGCCACGGGTATCGCGCTCGCCGGAACGGGTGTAACGCACGGCGTTGCGTGAGGTCACGGGCTTGCCGTCGATCAGGATCAGGGTGTTCTCCGGGCCCATGCCGCGCAGGTCGATCTGGCGGTTATTGCCGCGTGTACCGCTGGCGCTGTTGCCGCTCAGGTTGACCCCCGGCATCTTGCGGATGATATCGGACAGGTCATTGACGGGCGGGCGTTTCTTGATGTCTTCGGCCGTGATGATCGATGCCCCGGGGGCTTGCTTGAGCTCTTGCGCGGCAGTGGCCACAACATGGGTATCATCGAGTTGCAAGACATTGTCTGACGCCGGCGCCGCCAGCAGTTCGGTTTCGGCCAGCGCAGCGCCGGGCGAGCAGGCCATCAAGGCGAGGACTAGATGATTGAGCTTGAATCGCGGGTACATCGACAACACTCCTGTTAGTGGATGAGCCCAATGGAGTGTCTGAGCATCCTGTCAGCAGGGGGCTCGGTTAAGCCTGAATCTCCATGGGCGGCGCTAATAGAAGTGATTCGCAAACGCGAGTAAATCTTATTTACATTTTATACATTTGCAATTTCAGATTTATGCGCAATCCACTGTCAGTGTTTTCTGCCCAGATTTCGCCGCCCTGCAATTGCACGACGCTGCGGGCAATCGACAAACCGAGGCCGAAGCCACTGCCGCCGGGGCGTGCGGCGTTGAGTCGGGTGAAGGGCTGAAAAATCTGTTCGAGTTTGTCGGGGGCGACGCCTGGTCCCTGGTCTTCGATCCACACGTACCAATAGGCGCCCTTGCTGACACCGGTGAATGTGACTGCCCCGTGTTGCGGTGAATGGCGGATGGCGTTGCGCAAGATGTTTTCCAGCGCCTGCGCCAGGCTGTTCAGGTTACCCATGACGCGACAGTCAGGGGGCAAATCACAGCGCAGACGCTCGATCGGCCAACCGCTCTCGAAGCTGGCGTCGCCACTTAACACCTCCCATAGCTGGTCCAGCTCCACCGGCTCCAGCGCCAGGGCGGGGCGCTCGGTATCCAGCCACACCAGCTCCAGCGTATCGCCGATCAATCGGTCCATGCTCTGTACCTCACGTTCGAGGCGCTGGCGCATGGCATCCATGTCCGGTTCACGTTCACCGGTCACGCGCAGTCGGCTCAACGGCGTACGCAACTCATGGGACAAGTCACGCATCAGCCGACGCTGCAGCGCCAGGGTGTTTTCCAGGCGCTCGGCCATGTGATCGAAGGTTCGCCCCAGGTCGCCCAGCTCGTCGCGCCGCCGAGCCACCTGCGGC
>NZ_WIVQ01000103.1:0-16637 GCF_009600545.1 Pseudomonas sp. FSL R10-1339
GCACTGGGGGCGCTGGATGGCCTGCGCAAGGGGCTGGTGCGCTACAAGGCAGCGGCGTTGATGGCGCTGGTCGGCTCGACCACCTCGCCCATCGGGCTGCACCTTGCCCGATTGATGCCGGCCAAGGTGCTGGTGTTGATGTTCAGCGCGGTGATGATGTTTGTCTCAGTGCGCATGTTCCTGCAGGCCCGGGCGGATGCCCGCGATGACGGCAGCCTGGGGGTACTGGAAAAAAACTGCATGCTCAACCCTGCAACCGGGCGACTGACCTGGAATGCCCGCTGCAGCATGACCCTGGTATCCATTGGTGCTACCTCGGGGTTGCTGACGGGGTTATTGAGTGTGGGCGGCGGGTTCTTGATCGTGCCGGCATTTCGCAAGTTCAGTGACGTGCGTATCCACGCCGTGGTGTCCACGTCCTTGATGGTGGTGGCGCTGGTATCGCTGGGCACCTTGGGCAATCTGATGAGCCAGGGCGTGAGCCTGTCGAATGAAGGCGTGATATTTATTGGCGCCACCCTGGCCGGAATGATTGCCGGGCGGGTGATTGCCCCGCACGTCTCGGCCCAGTGGTTACAGCAGGGATTCGCGGGGCTGTGTGCGGTGATTGGTGTGCTGATGCTGGCTAAAGTGCTGCTGACAGCTTTCTGATTAACGTTCCTGTGGGAGCCGGGCTGCCCGCGATGGCATCACCTTGGTCAGCCAGATACACCTTGGCGCCTGAATCGCGAGCAAGCCCGCTCCCACAGGTTTATCAGCAGATCATGCAGATGATCATGTCTTTACGGTGCAGCATGAGCCTGACTCCAGGTCCTTGAGGATCGGGCAGTCAGGGCGGTGGTCGCCCTGACAGCTTTCGACCAGATCCTGCAAGGTGTCGCGCAGGCTGCTCAGCTCGGCGATCTTCTGGTTCAACTCTTCAATATGCTGGCGCGCCAGTGCCTTCACATCGCCGCTGGCGCGCTGGCGATCCTGCCACAGGGTCAGCAGCTTGCCGACCTCTTCCAGCGAAAACCCCAGGTCCCGCGAGCGTTTGATAAACGCAAGGGTATGCAGGTCGTCATCGCTGTAAAGGCGGTAGCCGCTGTCACTGCGTTGCGCGGGTTTGAGCAGACCGATGGATTCGTAATAACGAATCATCTTGGCGCTCAAGCCGCTGTGTCTGGCGGCCTGGCCGATATTCATGACGCCTCCTTATTCAAGATCCCTGGGCTTCCAGAATTTGAGCATCAACGCATTGCTGACCACGCTGACACTGGAAAAAGCCATGGCCGCGCCTGCCAGCACAGGGTTCAAAAAGCCGAAAGCAGCCAGCGGAATGCCGATCACATTGTAGATAAATGCCCAAAACAGGTTTTGCCGGATTTTGGCGTAGGTCTTGCGGCTGATCTCCAGTGCTGCCGGTACCAACCGCGGGTCGCCGCGCATCAGGGTGATGCCCGCTGCGTGCATGGCCACATCTGTGCCACCGCCCATGGCGATACCGATATCGGCCGCGGCCAGTGCCGGCGCGTCGTTGATACCGTCGCCGACCATAGCCACTACACCGGTTTTTTTCAGTTCGGCCACGGTCGCGGCCTTGTCGGCGGGCAACACTTCGGCGTGAACATCGCTGATCCCCAGGGCCTCGGCCACTACTTTGGCACTGCCGCGGTTGTCGCCGGTCAACAAGTGGCTGCTGATATGACGGGCATTGAGCTGGGCGATGGCTGACTGGGCACCGGGCTTGAGTGTGTCACCAAAGGCGAACAGGCCCAGCACTTGGGGCTGCGGGCTTTGTTCGATCAGCCAGGACAGCGTGCGACCTTCGGTTTCCCAGGCGCTGGCCGATGCGGCGAGCGAGCCCGGATTGAGACCGGTTTCTTCCAGCAAACGGCGATTGCCCAGGGCCAGGCGACGGCCTTCCAGGGTGCCGGCAATGCCGCGGCCGGTCAGCGACTGGCTGTCGGTAACGTCCGGCACTTTTAAATCACGCGCCGCGCAAGCATCCAGTACGGCCTTGGCCAGCGGGTGTTCGCTGCCCCGCTGCAGGGCACCGGCGGCTTGCAGCAAGCGTGCTTCATCACCGTCCAGCGCACTGAAGTGAGCAATTTGCGGCGTGCCTGAAGTCAGGGTGCCGGTTTTGTCGAAAACCACGGCACTGACTTCGTGGGCGCGTTCGAGGGCTTCGGCGTCTTTGATCAGAATCCCGTGGCGGGCTGCAACGCCGGTGCCGGCCATGATTGCAGTGGGGGTCGCCAGGCCCAGGGCACAAGGGCAGGCAATTACCAGTACCGCGACAGCGTTGATCAGAGCGGTTTCAATCGGCGCGCCGTAGAGCCACCAGCCCAGCAGGGTGGCAAGGGCGATCAGCAGCACCACCGGGACAAATACCTGGCTGACCTTGTCCACCAGTTTCTGGATCGGCGCCTTGGCGGACTGCGCGTCCTCTACCAGGCGGATAATGCGCGCCAGTACGGTCTCCGTCCCCAGGGCCATGGTCTTGATAATCAAGCGACCTTCGCCGTTGATGGCGCCGCCGGTGACTTTATCCCCAGGCTGTTTCGGCACCGGCAGGCTTTCGCCACTGATCAGGGCCTCGTCGGCATGGCTTTGGCCTTCGACGACTTCGCCATCCACCGGGAACCGCTCGCCGGGTTTGACCAGCACCAGATCATTGAGACGCAAATCACTGATGGCGACATCCTGTTCCTGGCCGTCGACCATGCGCAAGGCGCGTTCGGGGCGAAGGGCTTCAAGGGCGCGGATGGCGCTGGCAGTCTGGCGCTTGGCACGGCTTTCGAGATATTTGCCCAGCAGCACCAGGGCGATCACAACCGCCGAGGCCTCGAAATACAGATGGGGCATGCTGCCGGGTTCGGCGATGGCCCATTCATACAGGCTCAGGCCATAACCGGCGCTGGTGCCCAGGGCGACCAGCAGGTCCATGTTGCCGGCGCCAGCCTTGACGGCTTTCCACGCGGCCACATAAAAACGTGCGCCCAGAACAAACTGCACCGGGGTCGCCAATACAAACTGGGCCCAGGCGGGCAGCATCCAATGGATGCCAAAAGGCGCAAGCAGCATCGGCAGCACCAGCGGCAGCGCCAGTACGATAGCCAGGGTCAGCGCCCAGCGTTCACGGTGCAGGCGTTTTTGCTGGTCGTCTTCGGTAGTTTTTTCGCTCTGGTGGAGGCTGGCACCATAGCCGGCCTGAGTGACCGCGTTGATCAGCAGGCCCGGATCAACCTGGCCGAGCAATTCGACATGGGCCCGCTCGGTGGCGAGGTTGACGCTGACGCTCTTGACCCCGGGCACCTTGGCCAGGGCTTTTTCTACGCGCCCTGCGCACGAGGCGCAGGTCATGCCACTGATATCCAGTTCCAGGCTGTGGGCGGGCACGCTATAGCCTGCCTGTTGCACAGCCTCGACCAGTGCCGGCAGGCTCTCGGCAGGCGCTTCGATACGGGCCTGTTCAGTGGCCAGGTTGACGCTGACCGAACGTACACCGGGCACTTTGGCCAGGGATTTTTCCACACGCCCTGCGCAGCTGGCACAGGTCATGCCATCAATCGGCAGATCGAATTGGGTGGGCACGAGCAGTCCTCCTCAAGAAGTTATCTATCCATAGAATCGACCTTGACCCCATGGCAAGGTCAAGGCTTCTTGCTGTTCGTTGTTTGCCGCTCAATATTCCAGTTTGGCGGGCTTGAGGTACATACCCTGTTTACCCAGGGCGATGCGGTATTTGCGCACATCCCCGGCCTTCAGGGTGAACTGCTGCGCGGGCGGCACCAGCATGCCGGGCAGGCAGCCGGGGGCTTGCCCGGGGAGCAGCTTGAGGCGGATATCGACGCTGGCGGGCGGCAGGTTAAAGGCCAGGGCCTGCTCCTGAAACAATCGCCCGGCCAGTTGATCGTCGATGTACACACCCACTTCGCAGTTGGTCGGCACCTCAAGGCGTTCGCGGGAAATGATCAGCACTCCGTAGTCCTGATCGGCATTTGCCCACAGCGGCACACTGGCAAGACCCAAAAGGCTGACTAGGCTCAAAGCGGTCCAGCGCATGGCTAAGTATCCTGTTATCAAATCGCAAGGCTTGCAGCTTGGCCGAGCACGGGATGGATTGCCAGTCAGCGCGTGAAACAACGGGCTTGACCTTGCCACGATGGCAAGGTCGAAGCTGTAGGCATATCTCAAACAGGAGGCGTAATCATGCAAACGTTCAAGGTAGACGGTATGACCTGTGGTGGCTGTGTGGGCGCGGTGACCCGTGCAGTGCAGACGGTGGATAAAGACGCGAAGGTTGAAGTGGACCTGGCGAGCAAAACCGTCAAGGTGGACAGCAACGTATCACCGTTGCAAATTATCGACGTGATCACCAATGCCGGGTTTGAGGCGCGCACGGCGCACTAAACCTGTATGTAGCAGCTGCCGAGGAACTAGGCTGCGTCCGGCGACGTAGTCGTCGTGAATGCTAAGAGCAAGCTCTGACTGGCGCACCGCAATGTCAGACTTACGACGGCTGCGCCGCCGAACGCAGCCTCGTTCCTCGGCAGCTGCTACGGCGGTGTTGTTTCAGGACGGGTTCAAGGTGATTTATTAGCTAGCTCGCTAACTTAATGTTCAGGGTCGATAACCACAGCTAAACTGTCAGCTTGCGCTAACCGCAGCCTGATCCCTGGATACCTGATGAACCTTCGAACAATCTTGATTCTTGGCGCCCTGAGTGCCTTCGGTCCTTTGGCGATCGACTTTTACCTGCCCGGCTTCCCGGCGATGGCACAAGCCTTTGCAACCGACGAAACCCAGATACAACTGACGCTGGCCGTGTACTTTCTGGGCCTGTCCATCGGTCAGCTGGCCTATGGCCCGGTAGCGGACCGCTTCGGCCGGCGCGTGCCGCTGCTGGTGGGCGTCGGGCTATTCACTGTCGCGTCACTGGCATGCGCCTTTGCGCCGACCCTGGAGTGGCTGATTGGTGCCCGGTTTGTCCAGGCCCTTGGCGGCTGTGCGGGCATGGTCCTTTCGCGGGCAATTGTCAGTGACAAATGCGACGCGGTGCAGTCGGCCAAAGTGTTTTCACAATTGATGCTGGTTATGGGCCTGGCGCCAATCCTGGCGCCGATGTTGGGTGGGTTGCTGGTCAACCTGTATGGCTGGCAATCGATTTTCCTGGTGTTGACGGTGTTCAGCGCATTGGCGGCAACGGCCGTAGCGCTTGGCTTGCCTGAAAGCCTGCCGGCCAACGTGCCACGTCAGCCGCTGTCGGGGGCATTGCGCCAGTACGGGCGGTTGCTCAAGGATCGCGAGTTCCTTGGCCATGCCCTGACGGGGGGGATCGCAATGGCCGGGATGTTTGCCTACATCGCGGGTTCACCTTTCGTATTTATCAAACTATATGGCGTGCCTGCCGAGCATTACGGCTGGTTGTTCGGCACCAACGCGGCCGGCTTTATCCTGGTGGCGCAGTTGAACGCCCGCCTGCTGGCCAAGCGTGGCCCGGCCTTTTTGCTGTCGCGCATGGTGTGGGTGTATCTGGCGGCGGGTCTGGCCTTGCTGGGCGTCAGCAGTTTGCATACCGAACAACTGTGGCCGCTGCTGGTGCCGCTGTTTATCTGCATTGCCAGCCTGGGCTGCATCATTCCCAATGCCTCGGCCTGCGCCATGAGCGGGCAGGGCGCGCGCGCCGGCAGTGCCTCGGCGATGCTGGGTTGTTTGCAGTTCAGCGTGGCGGCGGGGGCGGCATCACTGGTGGGGGTATTGCACGACGGCAGCGCAATGCCAATGGCGATGGTCATCACCCTGTGCGGGCTTGTGGCAGTGGGCCTGGCAGTGGCGACCCGGCGCCTGTACACCGCACGGATCGCCGCTCAGCAGCCGGTCTGATTCAGCCAGCCAAACGTTCGGGCAGGCGGTGCGGGGCATGCAGGCGCGATTGCAGCTTGTCGACAAAGGCCCGGGCCTCGACCTCGCTGCGAAAGTTGACGGCTTGCTGGTCGATTTGCACCTGCCATTTGCAGTCGCGGGATCTTGCTAGCGCTTTTATCAGGATTTTCATGACTGGCCTCCTTCGGTTCGCAAAGGAGGCCAGTGTATGCCGAAAAACTTTGATTAAAATGCCCGGAATCAAGTCTCTGACTGACGGTTAAAAAATGACCACATGGGTCCCGTCAGACGTCCTCTCAGAAGCCTTCGAGCACAATCTTGCCCTTGGCCTTGCCGCTTTCCAGCAGTGCATGGGCGCGGCGCAGGTTGGCGGCATTGATGCTGCCAAAGTGCTCGCCGACCGTGGTACGCAGGGTGCCCGCATCGATCAGCCCGGCGACACGATTGAGCAGGAGATGTTGCTCGATCATGTCCGGGGTCTGGAACAGCGAGCGGGTGTACATGAACTCCCAGTGCAGTGACAGGCTCTTGCGTTTGAGTTTGGTGATATCCAGCGCCTTGGGATCATCAATCAGCGCCAGTTTGCCCTGTGGTGCCAGTGCTTCTACCAACTGATCAAGATGCTGGTCAGTCTGGGTCAGGCTGGCAACATGGGTGACGGCGTCGATGCCGTGACGCTTGAGCTCTTCGCTCAGCGGCTGGCTGTGGTCGATAACCAGATCGGCGCCCAGTTCACGGACCCAGGCCTGGGTTTCAGGGCGAGATGCGCTACCAATCACCTTGAGCGCAGTCAGTTGGCTGGCCAGTTGCGTCAGGATTGAACCCACACCACCCGCCGCGCCGACGATCAGCAGGCTTTGTTGCTCGTCGGTCTTGCCCTCGTTGACGCCAAGGCGCTCAAACAACAACTCCCAGGCAGTGATGGCGGTCAACGGCAACGCTGCGGCCTGTGCGAAATCGAGGCTTTTGGGCATATGCCCGACGATGCGTTCATCCACCACATGACGTTCACTGTTGGCCCCGGCACGGGCAATGGAGCCTGCGTAAAAGACCTTGTCGCCGACCTTGAACAAGCTGACTTCACTGCCGACGGCCTTGACCACACCGGCCACATCCCAGCCCAGTACCTTGGCAGTGTCGGCCTCGGGCTGCACGTTCTGGCGCACTTTGGTATCCACCGGGTTTACGGAAATGGCTTTGACCTCGACCAGCAAATCCCGGGGGCCGGCCACCGGCTCTGGCAACTCGATATCTTGCAGGGCCAGCGGGTCTTGAATCGGTAACGAGTGGTAGTAGGCGACAGCTTTCATGGGACATGTCCTGAAGATGATTAAGAAACTGGCAGTGATAATTGGCTATTTCACCGCGCGATAAAACCGGCTAAAACAGCAGTCTCTTTCAATTTTTTATTGATAATGGTCGGGTGGATTGTGAATGCTGCGTTTCGATGATCTGCAATTGTTCGTTCACGCGGCTGACTTGGGCAGTTTGTCTGCGGCGGCCCGGGTGATGGATATGTCCCCGGCGGTGGCCAGCGCTGCTCTCAAACGGATAGAAGCTCAACTGGGCGCGCGCCTGCTGGCGCGTTCAACCCGAAGTTTGCGTCTGACGGCCGAAGGCGAAGGCTTTCTTGAATATGCGCGTACGGCACTCGCTAGCCTCGATGAGGGGCGACGCTTGTTGGCGCGTGGGCAAGATCAGGTTAGCGGAGTGTTGCAACTGTCGGCACCTTCAGACTTCGGCCGTAATCTGTTGCTGCCCTGGCTGGATGAGTTCCAGCGTGAGCATCCGCAACTCACCGTGCGCCTGTTATTGGGTGACCGGATTGCCGACCTGTTCCGCCAGCCTGTGGATATCGCCTTGCGTTACGGCGAGCCGGAAGACTCCAGCCTGGTGGCGCTGCCGGTGGCCCCGGATAACCGCCGGGTGCTGTGTGCGTCCCCCGACTACCTGGCGCGCAAGGGCGAGCCGCGTCAGCTTGAGCAGTTGCTGCAACACAATTGCCTGTTGTACATGCTCGGCACGCGGGTTCACGACCATTGGCAATTCAATGACGGCAAGCGCGAACTGGGGCTGACGGTAAGCGGCAATCGTTTCAGCGATGATGCCGACGTGGTGCGCTTGTGGGCGGTTGCCGGGCAGGGCATTGCCTACAAGTCGTGGCTGGATGTGGCGGGAGATGTGCAGAGCGGGCGGCTCAAGGTGTTACTGCCGGGGCTGATGTGCGAGCGGGCGCCGCTGAATCTGCTGTGTGGTCACCGGGCGCAATTGAGTAAACCGGTGCGGCTCTTGCGCGACATGCTCAGTGAGCGCTGTGCGATGTTGAGCAAGTTGTACCCGGGGAAACAGTAAAACTGCTGTGGTAGTGACGGTGTTGCAGTTTCAAATGTCTGTGGGAGCGGGCTTGCGCGCGATGCTGACAATCAGGTGTGTCTGCCTGATCGAGTTGATGCCATCGTGGGCAAGCCCGTTCCCACAGGGGAGACCGCGTGTTACGGCTTGACCAACCGCGCATCCAGACCGTTTTGCGCCAGGCGTTTGGCCTGGTCCTGGGTCATGCCCAGATCGGTGTATAGCGCGTGGAAGTTCTCAGTCATATAACCGCCAAAGTAGGCCGGGTCATCAGAGTTGACGGTCACTTTTACGCCACGCTCAAGCATGTCGAGAATGTTGTGTTGCGACATGTGATCAAACACACAGAGTTTGGTGTTGGACAACGGGCATACGGTCAACGGGATCTGCTCGTCGATGATGCGTTGCATCAGACGTTCGTCTTCAATGGCGCGCACGCCATGGTCGATACGCTGGATCTTGAGCAAGTCCAGGGCTTGCCAGATGTACTCCGGCGGGCCTTCTTCACCCGCGTGGGCAACGGTCAGGAAGCCTTCATCACGGGCGCGGTCGAATACGCGCACAAACTTGCTCGGTGGGTGGCCCATTTCTGAACTGTCGAGGCCAACGGCGACAAAGGCATCGCGAAATGGCAGGGCCATATCGAGGGTCTTTTCTGCTTCTTCTTCGCTCAAATGGCGCAGGAAGCTGAGGATCAGGCCGCTGGTGATACCCAGTTGCTGCTCGCCATCTTTAAGTGCGCTGGCAATGCCATTGAGCACGACTTCAAACGGCACGCCACGATCGGTGTGGGTTTGCGGGTCGAAGAAGGGTTCTGTGTGAATGACGTTCTGTTCTTTACAGCGCAACAGGTAGGCCCAGGTCAGGTCGTAGAAGTCCTGGGAGGTACGCAGTACGTCGGCGCCTTTGTAATAAAGATCGAGGAATTCTTGCAGGTTGTTGAAGGCATACGCCTTGCGCAGGGTTTCAACGTCGTTCCAGGGCAGGGCGATCTTGTTGCGCTCGGCCAGCGAAAACAGCAACTCGGGTTCCAGGGAACCCTCCAGATGCATGTGCAGTTCAGCTTTTGGCAGGGCGTTCAGCCAGTCATACATAAAAGGTTTTCTCATCAAATCGGGTACAGATGGCGACATTCTACAGGTCGGAGGGGGCACAATTCCCCCGCCATTTGTCGCAGGCTGCCTACCAGGGAATCGTCTGGCCCTTGTAGTCGATAAAGTGATGGCCGCCTTTTCCGGCAAATGCCTTGACCTGTGCCACCAGGCCACGGGTGCTGGTTTCGACATCAATGTCGGCGCCTTCGCCGCCCATATCGGTTTTTACCCAGCCCGGGTGCATGGACAGCACAGTCGGGTTATTGTCGCCCAGTTCATACAGTACAAAGGTATTGGTCATCGAGTTGAGAGCCGCTTTGCTGGCCTTGTAGAGGGCCATTTCGGGGGCATCAGGTTGAGTGACACTGCCGAGTACTGAGCTCATAAATGCCAGTACGCCACTGTCCTTACGGATCCGGCTGACAAACTCCCGGGCCACATTGATCGGTGCCACGCTGTTGGTGAAAAACAGCTGCCCCACCTCGGCCAGCGTTGCATTGCCCGACAGCTGGTCGTCCGGGCCTTTGACCCCGGCATTGATAAACAGCAGATCGAAGACTTCATTGTGCAAGGTATTGCCCAATGCCTTGATCGCCTGTTGATTGTTCATGTCCAGTTGTTCGATGCGCACCGGCCCCAATGCCTTCAGGGCATCGGCTTTTTGTGGGTGGCGCACAGTGGCGGTTACGTCCCAGCCATCGGCAAGCAACTCCTTGACCAGACCCAGGCCCAGGCCACGTGAAGCTCCGATGATCAGTGCTTTTTTTGCGGTCATGAGTAGCGTCCTCTACAAAGTTGATATGAGTTGGTTAAAAATCGTACAAGTGCTTCAAGCCCCCAGCACACAAGGGCTGTGGCCGCATGTGCTCAGGTTATCCACAGGTGGGTGCACAGTGACTGTGGGCAACTATGGATGTCGGAAAATAGCATTTTTATGGGGCTGGCTCGACAGCGTCACGATGCAGCAGGATCCTGCCGCGGCTAAGGTCCGCTAAAAGCTGTCGCGCGGGAGCAATCTGTTCTTCGACCAGCGCCAGTTGCAGGTCAACGCCATTGGCAGTGAAGGTTTCGCCGGTGATCAGGCCGTTGAGTTCACCCAGGCGCAGTTTGACCAATGCCAGCTCGCTGAAACTGCAAGAGCAGTTGAGTGCGATACGGCTGACCAACGGCAGTTTTTCGGCGTTTTGCAGGCATTTGTTAGCGCCACCGCCATAGGCCCGAGCCAGGCCGCCGGTGCCCAGCTGAATGCCGCCATACCAGCGGATAACCAGCACCGCGACCTGATCGCAGTCCTGCGCTTCAATGGCCGAGAGTATCGGGCGGCCCGCGGTGCCGCCAGGTTCGCCATCATCACTGCTGCGGTACTGCCCACCAAGTTTCCACGCCCAGCAATTGTGCGAGGCATTCAGGTCGCTGTGTTGCTCGATAAATTCGAGGGCTTGCTGGGCGCTGGTGATGGGGGCAGCAAAAGTAATAAAGCGGCTTTTACGGATTTCTTCGCGGTACTCGCAAAGCCCCGTGAGGGTCGAAGGCATGTCGGTTCCAGGCTTAGACTGCGGGCGTCAGGCCGCAGCCTTTGAGAATGATACGGATCAGGTTGTCGCAGGCCGCATGCATATCCTGTTTGGTCAGGTGCTTGCGCCCCGTTACGCGGCAAATCTGTGTCGAAAAGTCGGCGTAATGCTGGGTGCTGCCCCATAGCAGGAAAATCAGATGGACCGGGTCGACCGGGTCCATCTTGCCTGCATCTATCCAGGCCTGGAACACAGCTGCACGACCTTGAAACCAAGCTCTGTAGTCTTGTGAGAAATACTCGGTCAGGCAGGCCCCGCCACTGATGATTTCCATCGCAAACACTCGCGAAGCCTGGGGCTGTCGCCGGGAAAACTCCATTTTTGCGCGGATATACTGAGTCAGGGCCTGGGCCGGGTCATCGTCAGCGGTCAAAACGTTGAAGGTACGGTCCCATAGCTCGATGATATTGCTCAGTACTGCGATATACAGGCTTAGCTTGTTGGTGAAGTAATAATGCAGATTGGCCTTTGGCAGCCCGGCACTCAGGGCGATGGCGTTCATGCTGGTGCCTCTGAAGCCGTGACGGGCAAACTCATCTTCGGCGGCCTTGAGAATGGCCTCTTCGTTTTTCTGCCGGATACGGCTGGGAGGCTTGCCGTCATGGGCAGGAACTTCAAGGGTCATGGGCGCTCCGGGCAACCTGTTTGTGTAGCGAAGTTTTTCACGTTAACGCGTCGCTTCCAGGCTCTCAAGGAAACTTTCCAGGACCAGATGCGGGCGCCGGCCTTTACGTGTCACCGATGCCAGGCTCAAATCGTAGAAACGTGTTTTTGCCTTCAGTGCCCGCAAGCGGCCCTGCTGAACCCACAGGCTGGCGTAATGGTCGGGCAGGTAACCGATATAGCGCCCGGTCAAAATCAAAAAGGCCATGCCTTCGCGATCCGACGCGCTGGCGGTGCAATTGAGCGCCTGGTAGTGGGCCTGGATATCCGAGGGCAGGCGAAAGGTGGGGGCAATGGCATCCTGCGCATTCAACCGTGCATCTTCCAATTGCCTGTCGTCGACATAAAACAGCGGATGGCCTACGGCGCAATACAACAGTGAACGCTCACTGTAGAGCGGCTGGTACTCAAGCCCGGACAATGTGCTGGCCTGGGGCACCACACCCACATGCAGGCGGCCGTCGAGCACACCCTGTTCAACTTCATGGGGCGAGATCATGCGGATATGAATCTGTACATCAGGCCCACGCTCCTTGAGTTGGGCCAGTGCATGGGTGATACGCATATGGGGCAGGGTGACCAGGTTATCGGTCAGGCCAATGGTCAGTTCGCCGCGCAAATGCTGGTGAAGGCCGTTGACCTCGGTACGAAAGCTCTCAAGTGCGCCGAGTAATTGCAGCGCAGAGTGGTAGACCTCACGACCTTCCTCTGTCAGTGAAAAGCCCGCTCGCCCACGTTGGCACAGGCGCAAACCCAGGCGCTGTTCAAGATCGCTCATCTGCTGGCTGATGGCAGAACGGCCAATGCCCAGTACCGTCTCTGCTGCCGAAAAGCCGCCGCACTCCACGACGCTGCGAAAAATACGCAGCAGTCGAATATCAAAGTCGCTGACCTGGGCCAGTGCATCGGGGCGACGGCTGCTCATAGTTTAGTGTATGCCTGACTAAAGGTTAGAAGAGTTGGATTTCATGGACTTTATAGCCGTGGCAATTTAGGCGCAACAACGCTTTCAACATCCCACGCCGCTTTTGCCTTGCGAGGTTTTGCTGATGAACATGCCCGAAAATGCCGAATTGAACCTGACCAGCCAGCTCAAGCTGGATGCTCACTGGATGCCTTACACTGCCAACCGTAACTTCCATCGCGATCCGCGCTTTATCGTCGCGGCCAAGGGCAGTTATCTGACGGATGATAAGGGTCGGCAGATTTACGATTCGCTGTCAGGTCTTTGGACCTGCGGCGCAGGGCATACCCGTACTGAAATCCAGGAAGCCGTGGCCAGACAATTGGGCACCCTCGATTACTCGCCGGCGTTCCAGTACGGCCATCCGCTGTCTTTCAAGCTGGCAGAAAAAATCACCGAGTTGACGCCGGGCAACCTCAATCACGTGTTCTTCACCGACTCGGGGTCGGAGTGTGCCGACACGGCAGTGAAGATGGTGCGTGCCTACTGGCGTCTAAAAGGCCAGTCGAGCAAAACCAAAATGATTGGCCGTGCCCGCGGCTACCATGGAGTGAACATTGCAGGCACCAGCCTGGGTGGGGTGAACGGCAACCGCAAACTGTTTGGCCAGGCAATGATGGATGTGGATCATCTGCCCCACACCCTGTTGGCAAGCAACGCATTTTCTCGCGGCATGCCCGAGCAGGGCGGGATTGCCCTGGCCGATGAACTGCTCAAGCTGATCGAATTGCACGATGCGTCGAACATTGCTGCCGTTTTTGTAGAACCGATGGCAGGCTCGGCGGGGGTATTGGTTCCGCCTCAGGGTTATCTGAAACGTCTGCGGGAAATCTGCGACCAGCACAATATCCTGTTGGTGTTCGATGAAGTGATCACTGGCTTTGGTCGTACAGGCTCAATGTTTGGTGCTGACAGCTTCGGCGTGACACCTGACTTGATGTGTATTGCCAAACAAGTCACCAATGGCGCGATTCCGATGGGGGCTGTTATCGCTACCAGCGAGATTTATCACACGTTCATGAATCAGCCGACGCCTGAGTACGCGGTTGAATTCCCTCATGGCTATACCTATTCGGCTCACCCCGTAGCCTGTGCTGCGGGTATTGCTGCGCTTGATCTATTGCAAAAAGAGAACCTGGTACAGAGCGTGGCTGAAGTTGCACCGCATTTTGAGAATGCATTGCACGGTTTGAAGGGCGTGAAGAACATCATCGACATTCGCAACTATGGCCTGGCGGGTGCAATCCAGATTGCGCCGCGTGATGGTGATGCAATTGTGCGCCCGTTCGATGCAGCGATGAAACTGTGGAAAGCCGGTTTCTACGTGCGCTACGGCGGCGACACCCTGCAGTTCGGGCCAACGTTCAACAGCAAGCCGCAGGACCTGGATCGCTTGTTCGATGCGGTCGGCGAAGCGCTGAATCAGATCGACTGATCCTTCTATATAGAAGCGACACTTAATGCATTCACCCAGGCGCGCAGCGTTCGCGCCTGTGGACAACTTTCTGGAGCATCCATGAGCACTATTCAACACCTGATCAATGGCGAGTTGCTGAACGATTCCGGGCGCACCGCAGATGTGTATAACCCGTCCACCGGTAAAGTGATCCACCAGGTTCCCCTGGCCAGCCGTGAAACAATCCAGCAGGCGATCGATGCAGCCAAGGCCGCCTTCCCGGCATGGCGTAATACCCCGCCTGCCAAGCGCGCCCAAGTGATGTTCCGTTTCAAGCAGTTGCTTGAGCAGAACGAAGCGCGGATCTCGCAGTTGATCAGCGAAGAGCATGGCAAGACTCTGGAGGATGCTGCGGGTGAACTGAAGCGCGGGATCGAGAACGTCGAATACGCTTGCTCGGCTCCGGAAATCTTGAAGGGCGAATACAGTCGTAACGTAGGCCCGAATATTGATGCTTGGTCGGACTTCCAGCCACTGGGTGTCGTTGCAGGGATTACACCGTTCAACTTCCCGGCCATGGTTCCGTTGTGGATGTACCCGTTGGCGATCGTGTGCGGCAACTGTTTCATTCTTAAGCCCTCGGAGCGTGATCCAAGCTCGACACTGTTGATTGCTCAACTGCTGCAAGAAGCTGGTTTGCCCAAGGGGGTTATGAACGTGGTGCACGGCGACAAGTCAGCTGTTGATGCACTGATCGAGGCGCCGGAAGTGAAAGCGCTGAGTTTTGTTGGCTCGACCCCGATCGCCGAGTACATCTACGCCGAAGGCACCAAACGCGGTAAGCGCGTGCAGGCACTGGGTGGGGCGAAAAACCACGCAGTGTTGATGCCGGATGCGGATCTCGATAACGCAGTTAGTGCACTGATGGGCGCAGCGTATGGTTCGTGCGGCGAGCGTTGCATGGCCATCTCGGTTGCAGTGTGCGTCGGTGATCAGGTGGCAGATGCCCTGGTGGCCAAACTGGTTCCTCAAATCAAAGCGCTGAAAATTGGTGCGGGGACTTCGTGCGGTCTGGACATGGGCCCCCTGGTTACCGGTCAGGCGCGGGACAAGGTCAGTGGCTATGTCGATGATGGCGTAGCAGCAGGTGCGCAGTTGGTGGTCGATGGTCGCGGGTTGAGTATCAAGGGGCATGAAGAAGGCTTCTTCCTGGGGGGCTGCCTGTTTGATCGCGTGACACCTGAGATGCGTATCTATAAAGAAGAGATCTTCGGGCCGGTATTGTGCATCGTGCGGGTCAAGAGCCTGGAAGAGGCCATGCAACTGATCAATGATCACGAGTACGGTAACGGTACCTGCATTTTCACCCGTGATGGAGAGGCGGCCCGTTTGTTCTGCGACGAGATTGAAGTGGGTATGGTGGGGGTTAACGTACCGTTGCCAGTACCTGTTGCCTACCACAGCTTCGGCGGCTGGAAACGTTCGCTGTTTGGTGACCTGCATGCCTATGGCCCGGATGGCGTGCGCTTTTACACGCGTCGCAAGGCGATCACACAACGTTGGCCGCAACGTGCCAGCCATGAAGCCTCTCAGTTTGCCTTTCCGAGTCTGTAAGGCAGGCGATAGCAGCCTATAGAAGAAAAGAGGCCAGCCGTCAGGCTGGCCTCTGCTTTTAGGCCCCTTTCAAGGCTATATGACAGAAGTGTGAAACTAGTGCTTGACCCGAGGTTCAAACGGCCTATAATTCGCACCTCTTCCGGCGCAGTCGAAACGGAAAACTCCTTGAGTTTCAAAGAGTTGGATGGTTTTTGACAGTGCCAGCTTCAAGTCATCGAAGCAGGAAATGAGGTGTTGACAGCAGCGTGTAACACTGTAGAATTCGCCTCCCGCTAACGAGAGATCGAAAGCGCAAGTGGTTGATGTTACAGAGGAAACTTTGAAAACATCTTAAAATAACCGCTTGACAGCAACAGAGGCTGCTGTAGAATGCGCGCCTCGGTACAGCGAAAGCTGACCAACCGCTCTTTAACAATTGAATCAAGCAATTCGTGTGGGTGCTTGTGGAGTCAGACTGATAGTCAACAAGATTATCAGCATCACAAGTTACTCCGCGAGAAATCAAAGATGTAACCAACGATTGCTGAGCCAAGTTTAGGGTTTCTTAAAAACCCAAAGATGTTTGAACTGAAGAGTTTGATCATGGCTCAGATTGAACGCTGGCGGCAGGCCTAACACATGCAAGTCGAGCGGTAGAGAGAAGCTTGCTTCTCTTGAGAGCGGCGGACGGGTGAGTAATACCTAGGAATCTGCCTGATAGTGGGGGATAACGTTCGGAAACGGACGCTAATACCGCATACGTCCTACGGGAGAAAGCAGGGGACCTTCGGGCCTTGCGCTATCAGATGAGCCTAGGTCGGATTAGCTAGTTGGTGAGGTAATGGCTCACCAAGGCTACGATCCGTAACTGGTCTGAGAGGATGATCAGTCACACTGGAACTGAGACACGGTCCAGACTCCTACGGGAGGCAGCAGTGGGGAATATTGGACAATGGGCGAAAGCCTGATCCAGCCATGCCGCGTGTGTGAAGAAGGTCTTCGGATTGTAAAGCACTTTAAGTTGGGAGGAAGGGCAGTTACCTAATACGTGACTGTCTTGACGTTACCGACAGAATAAGCACCGGCTAACTCTGTGCCAGCAGCCGCGGTAATACAGAGGGTGCAAGCGT
>NZ_WIVQ01000104.1:0-16355 GCF_009600545.1 Pseudomonas sp. FSL R10-1339
GCTCGGCGGCCTCGCGGCTGACGGCTACCAGGCCTTTCATCCGCGCTTCGACAGCCCGGTCGAGTGTCGGATGCACCGACTTGCGCTTGTGCTCCAGATCGAGCTGCGCCTGCAGAGCCTGGCCCATGCGCTCGGCGGCATCACCCTCGGGGCCGCTGCGCGCGACAATGCCATCAATCAGCCCCATGCGGGTCACGCGCTCCGGGAACGAACCGGCAATGACCACAGACACAATGGCACCCAGTGAGTGCCCAAGCAGAGCAAAGCGCTCCCAGCCCAGTTGCTCGGCCACGCACAGCACATCAAAGGCATAGTCCGCCAGCGCATAGCCGGCGCCACGGGGACGGTGATCGGAATGGCCATGCCCGGCAAAATCCAGGGCCACGATACGCAAGCCCGTCAGCTTTGGCGCCAGCCGGGCAAAGCTGTTGGCGTTATCCAGCCAGCCATGCAGGGCGATAACAGGCAAGCCATCCTCGGGGCCGAATATATGTGCAGCCAGCTCGATATGCGGCAGGCTCAGACGAATTTCTTCAACCACAGGGCTCATGCGAAATGCTCGTTAAAGGCCGGGATGACGGAGTTCCCAGCGGGCAAAAATCTGTTTCAGCAGGCTGGCGGTATCCTGCGGCTGCTCAAGCGGGAACATGTGCCCGCCCGGCACGCTCAACGCCTCGCCGTTGGGCATGCGCGCCACCGCCCTGGCATGATGGTTCATGACCACGCGGCTGTCGCGACCACGCACCACGGTCAGCGGCACCTGCAGCTTGAAGGCCTGCCCGGGGCTGGTATGCGGAACGCTGCGATAGATATCGATTTCGGTGGCAGGGTCAAAGCGCAACCGCAAACACTCATCCACAGGTTGCAAGCCGTGCTCCAGATAGGCCTCGAAGCAATCGGGGTCAAAGCTGCGAAACAGTGATTTGCCGGCAAAGTAAGCGCGTGCCGCTTCACGGTCGGCAAACTCTTCACGCCGCCCCAGCGTGCGACCGGCGGGGGTCAGGCGATCAATCAGGCCAAAGCGCTTGGCCGCGCGAATCACCCATTGATCAGTGCGCGTCAACACCGGCGAATCCAGCATGACGACGCCCCGGTAAAGCTGCGGGCAGCGGATTGCGGCATGCAAATGCAACATCCCGCCCAGCGAGTGACCCACGCCCAGTACGGGCCCGGCTTGCTGGCGAAGATGATATATCAGCTCATCGACCAGGTTATGCCAGTTGTTGTCCACCGGGTAACGCGGGTCATGCCCGTGCTGTGACAAATGCGTCACGCAAAAATCCGGCGCCAGGGCATTGAACAACTTCCCGTACGTGGCTGAAGGGAAGCCGTTGGCATGGGCGAAAAAAATCTGCCGAGACATACAAGGCATCCAGATGTAGGAAGAATGCCGTATTGTCTGCAGGAATATTCTTCATATCAATGACCGTATGCGCCATGAGTGACGACACTACGGCCATTGACTGACCGTTTGATCACCGCGCTGGGGGTGTTTCACCCAGGGGCACAACGGCGATGGTCAGGCGCGAGATGCAGTTTATTTTACCGCTGTCGTCGCTCAGGCGGATATCCCACACATGGGTGGTGCGACCGATATGGACCGGGCGTGCGATTGCACTCACCCGGCCGCTACGCACGCCACGCAAGTGGTTGGCATTGACCTCAAGGCCCACACAATAGAATTTTTGCGTATCGATGCACATGTAGCTGGCCATCGAGCCGAGTGTTTCTGCCAGCACCACCGAGGCACCGCCATGCAGCAAGCCGAAGGGCTGGTGGGTACGATGGTCCACTACCATGCTTGCGGTGATGGAGTTGTCGTCAAACGCATCGAACGTGATATCCAGCACATCGCAAATGGTATTTTTGCGCATTTCATTGAGGCGTGCCAGATCTGGCTGGGTCGTCCACAAGCTCATGTGGTCATTCCTTGGTCAGTGAGTGTTGATGACGGAGCCACTGGCCCTCGACGCAAGCGTCAAATGCCATTAACCCGCCTCCAACTATCTTGCACTACGACCGTACTGTGCAACCGCTGCAATGCTCAGGGGTGATATGCGCTGAGCAATGTCATGCTGCCCGCCAGCGGCCACTCACCTTCAAGCTCCACCAGGCTGGCCGTGTGCATGGGCTGCGGTTGCCGCATGTGCCCGTGCAGCATCAGGCTGATCAATTCACCTACAAACGGCTGATGACTGACCAACAGCACATTGCCGCTGTCCGGCAGTTTGCCGAGCGCATACTTGGGTTCGCTTTCGGGCGTCAGCCAGGGCACGGTGACGGGTGGCGATGAAAAGCCCAGGGCCTGGCAAACCAACGCGGCGGTTTGCTGGGCGCGCACATAAGGACTGACCAGAATGCAGTCCAGCGGCTGGCCAATCAAATGAGCGGCGCTGCCCAGCACCTGCTCACGCCCGTGGGGGGTCAGCTCACGCTCGGCATCACGGCGGGCATGGGGCTCGGCTTCGCCATGACGCAGAATCCAGACTTTCATGGCTTGGTCCCTTCACCATTGGCGCCTGGCGTGTAGGGCGCTTCGCCTTCAGGTGCCCGCGGCACTGGCCAGTCGGCGAACGGCCAGGGTTTTTGTTCGGTGTGAAAACTGCCGAAACGACCGATCTGCGCCAGGTAAAGGCTCAGGCTGTCACCAAAGTTCATCAAGCCGCCATTGGGCGCACCGTAGACCACACGGTAAATCAACTGCACCAGCACCAGCCCGCCAAGAACCAGTTGTGCCACCTGCCAGACCAGCAGGAAAACCAGCATCCACAGCACGCGCAAAACAAGCGACTCGTACTTGGGTGCGTTTTTAGTGTCGTTCATGTGCTGCTCCTGTGGTGCTCAGTTAAAACCGCTGGTGGAGATAAAGTCGACATCGGTCTTGGGCTCGCCACGCATCAATTGCCCGATCACCTGCTCCAGGGTGTAGCCCTCGAACAGGATTGCGTGCAACCCGGCAACCAATGGCATGTAAACGTTCAGTTCCTGCGCCTTGGCCTTGAGTACCTTGAGGGTATTCACGCCTTCGGCCACTTCACCCAGGCGGGTAACGGCATCTTCAAGGCTCAGCCCCTGCCCCAGGGCAAAGCCGACCTGATAGTTGCGGCTTTTAGGCGATGAGCAGGTAACGATCAAGTCGCCTACTCCTGCCAGCCCGAGAAAGGTCATGGGGTTGGCACCCTGGCTGACGGCGAAGCGAGTCATTTCTGCCAAGGCACGGGTAATCAGCATGCTTTTGGTGTTCTCGCCCATACCCAGCGCCACGGCCATGCCGGCGATGATCGCGTATACGTTTTTCAGGGCCCCGCCCAGCTCCACGCCAAAGCGGTCGGCACTGGCGTAGACACGGAACGTGCGGCCATGCAGTGCAGCCTGCACGCGGGTGCATAGTTCTTCGTCGGCGCTGGCGACCACGGTGGCAGTCAGCGCATGTTCGGCCACCTCGCGGGCAAGGTTGGGCCCGGACAGCACACCGATGCGTGCCTGCGGGGCGATTTCTTCAAGGATCTCGCTCATCAGCTTGAAACTGTGGGCTTCAATCCCCTTGGTCAGGCTGACCAGCATCTTGCCGCTCAGGCGCCCGGCATGCTCCGCCAGCACACTGCGCAAGGCGCTGGACGGCAAAGCCACGAAGCACAACTGGCAGGCATCGAGTGTGGCCTGCAAGTCAGTGACCGGCTCGACCCCGGGATGAATCTTGATACCTTTAAGGTAACGAGGGTTTTCACGATTGAGGCGAATGGCCTCGGCTTGCTCGGGGTCGCGCATCCACTGATGCACTCGATGACCGTTTTCTGCCAGCAAGTTGGCCACGGCGGTGCCAAAGCTTCCGCCTCCCAAGACCGCAATAGCGTGCTGTTCAGTCATATGCAATCCCGTTATCCATCTAGCAGTGGCAATGACGGCATTATACGGAGCACATCCCCCGCGACCAGCCCCACAGCATATAGATGGCCATGACTGAAAAAGAACAGGACCTCGGTTACCATGCGGTTCCGGTACTCACACCCAGAGGCAGCATTGCTGCACTTCAAAATGAACACGCGCAGGTCAAGGATGACAATGGACAGTGGAAATGGACTGACGCACTGGCGACTGACCGACGGAGCCGCGTTCCCATGATGACTCGCAGCCGGTGGGACATCCACACCCGCACGCAGATGATGAGTCTGGGCCCGGCCCTGCTATTGACGCTGTTGCTGATCAGCTTTTTTACCTTCGTACGAATCCAGGATTTGCGCCAGGAACTCAAGCACACCGGCCAATTGATCGCCAACCAGCTGGCACCCGCCACCGAGTACGGGATCATGTCGGGGAACAACGATGTGCTGGAAACCCTGATCAACGCCTCGCTGAACATTCCCCATGTTCAATTCGTGCAGGTACAGAACCGGGCCAACGACATACTGGCCCACGCCGAGCATCCCGCGCCCAATGCTGACAAGAGCTCGCAGGTTGAAGTGTTTCAGGCGCCGGTCAGAGTGCAGAAGAGCCCCTCCGGCGGTTATTTACTGCTCGGCAATCGACAGGCTGCGGACCTGACAGAAGATTATCTGGGCCGGGTACTGGTCGGCATGTCCGGCGAAGCATTCAGCACGCGCCAGCAGGAAATCCTGCTCAAGGCCGTGATTCTTGCCTTGTTTGCCCTGGGCTTCACTTATCTGCTGGCCAAGCGCCTGGCGTCCAACCTGTCCAGGCCCATCAGTGACATGAGCAAGGCGGTCAAGGCCATCCAGTACGGCGACTATAAAACCCCCTTGCCCGTGGTCGACGACGGCGAGCTGGGCACATTGGCCCAACACATCAACAACCTGGCCACAGGCCTTGAGCAAGCCAGCCGCGAGCAACAATCTGCCATTGCGCAATTGATCCAGACACGTGAAGAAGCCGAGCGTGCCAACCGTGCGAAAACCGACTTCCTGGCCATGATGAGTCACGAACTGCGCACCCCCATGAACGGCGTGCTGGGCATGCTGCAACTGCTGGAAACCACGCAGATGACCGAAGAGCAGGCCGAATATGCCGCCCTGGCATCGGAATCCACCGAACACTTGCTCAAGGTCATCAACGACATCCTCGATTTCTCCCGAATCGAACGCTCAGCACTGGAGCTGGAGCGTATCCCCTTCAACCTCGCCGAAATGGTCAGCAACTGCGCCCAGGCATTCCAGCACAACGCCGTGCAACGTGGCCTGCACTTGCAACTGAACATTCCTGAAGGGCTGCAGGACTTGCCTGTACTGGGCGATCCGACCCGGATCCGGCAAATCCTGGTCAACCTGATCGGTAATGCCCTGAAGTTCACTGAACGGGGTCAGGTGATTATCGAACCGCTCTGGCAACAACTGGATCACGAACTGATCTGGTTTACCTGCGCCGTACGTGACAGCGGTATCGGAATCAACAGCGAAAAACTGGACGCCATGTTCACCGCCTTCCAGCAGGCCGACAGCTCTATTTCCCGACGTTATGGCGGCACCGGGCTGGGCCTGCCCATCGCCCGCACGCTGGCGGAGCGAATGGGCGGCACGCTGCACGCCATGAGCGAAGAGGCCCAAGGCTCGGTGTTCACTCTCGAAATCCCGCTGCAACTGCATCAACCCGTCACGCTCAGCCAGAGACCGTTGCTGGAGCCTGGGGCCATCTGTGCACCCGGGCGCAAAGTGCTGCTGGTGGAAGACAACCAGGTTAACCAGACCGTCATTGAGGCCATGCTAAGCAGCCTGGGGTATGAAGTGACTATGGTCAGTGACGGTGCACAGGCCATTCACTTTGCCAACAGCGAGCGCTTCGCCGCGATCTTGATGGACTGCCGGCTGCCGATCATCAACGGCTATGAAGCCACCCGGCAAATCCGCCAGTTGCCCGGTTGCCGGGCCCTGCCCATCATCGCCCTGACCGCCAATGCCCTGCAGGGCGACCGGGAGACCTGCCTGCAGGCCGGAATGAACGATTACCTGGCAAAGCCGTTCAAACGCGCTGACCTGGAACAAATTCTGCAGCGCTGGGTCCAGTAACTTATGGCTAAAAGGCCACCTGCGACTGGCGTAAAAGACAAAAGTGCGGCAGTCTTAGGCACCCGAATGGGCCACTGAACCGGCCCGATTTAAATTTTCAGTGCACAAGTGTACATTCTTGTCCTTTGCGCTGTGACTTTCACTACAACGCAATAGTCTATGTGTAGGCTGGCGAACTGAAACACCTGTGTTTCAGTTGGTCGGGAAGATTTGCCCCACCCGCCGCATGGGATTATTGAGGAGCTCGCATGACCAAACAAAACGCCTTTACTCGGGAAGATCTGCTGCGCTGTAGCCGCGGCGAACTGTTCGGCCCGGGTAACGCGCAACTGCCCGCCCCTAACATGCTGATGGTAGATCGCATCACCCATATCAGCGAAGAGGGTGGCAAGTACGGCAAAGGTGAATTGGTCGCCGAGCTGGATATCACCCCGGACCTGTGGTTCTTCGCCTGCCATTTCGAAGGCGATCCGGTGATGCCGGGCTGCCTGGGCCTTGATGCCATGTGGCAGCTGGTCGGCTTCTACCTGGGCTGGCAGGGCCTGCCGGGCCGCGGTCGTGCCCTGGGTTCGGGCGAAGTGAAGTTCTTTGGCCAGGTCTTGCCGACCGCCAAGAAAGTCACCTACAACATTCAAATCAAGCGCGTCCTCAAGGGCAAGCTGAACCTGGCCATTGCCGATGGTTCGGTAACTGTCGACGGTCGCGAGATTTATACTGCCGAAGGCCTTCGGGTCGGCGTATTTACTTCCACTGACAACTTTTAAGGGTTATCCGCATGCGCCGCGTCGTTATCACTGGTCTGGGCATCGTTTCGTGCCTGGGCAATGACAAAGAGACCGTCTCCGCTAACCTGCGTGCAAGTCGCCCTGGCATCCGATTCAACCCGGAATATGCCGAAATGGGTCTGCGTAGCCAGGTTTCCGGCTCCATTGACCTGCCTCTCGAAGAACTGATCGATCGCAAGATCTATCGCTTCGTCGGCCACGCAGCGGCTTACGCCTACCTGGCCATGAAAGACGCCATCACTGATTCGGGCCTGACCGAGGAGCAAGTCTCCAACCCGCGTACCGGCCTGATCGCCGGCTCCGGCGGCGCGTCGACCCTGAATCAGATGGAAGCACTCGACATCCTGCGTGAAAAAGGCGTCAAGCGTGTTGGCCCGTACCGCGTTACGCGGACCATGGGCAGCACCGTTTCCGCCTGCCTGGCCACCCCCTTCAAAATCAAGGGCGTGAACTACTCGATCTCCTCTGCCTGCGCCACCAGCGCCCATTGCATCGGCACTGCAGTCGAGCAGATCCAGCTGGGCAAGCAGGACATCGTATTTGCCGGCGGCGGCGAAGAAGAACATTGGAGCCAGTCGTTCCTGTTCGACGCCATGGGCGCCCTGTCCACCCAGTACAACGACACGCCTGAAAAAGCGTCCCGTGCCTACGACAAAAACCGCGACGGCTTCGTCATCGCCGGTGGCGGCGGCATGGTTGTTGTTGAAGAACTGGAACACGCCCTGGCCCGTGGCGCCAAGATCTACGCTGAAATCGTCGGCTACGGCGCAACATCCGACGGCTACGACATGGTTGCCCCAAGCGGTGAAGGCGCCATCCGCTGCATGCAGATGGCAATGGCCACCGTTGACGGCCCGATCGACTACCTCAACACCCACGGCACCTCTACTCCGGTAGGCGACGCCAAGGAAATGGAAGGTGTGCGCGCGGTATTCGGCGACAAGGCCCCGGCCATCAGCTCGACCAAAAGCCTGTCGGGTCACTCCCTGGGCGCCGCAGGCGTTCATGAAGCGATCTACTGCCTGCTGATGATGGAAGGCAATTTCATCGCTGGCTCGGCCAACATCGAAGAGATCGATCCTGTCGTTGCCGACATGCCGATCCTGACCAAGACCCGCGAGAACGTCACGCTCAACAACGTGATGAGCAACAGCTTCGGCTTCGGTGGCACCAACGCCACTCTGGTCCTCAAGCGCTGGGCTGGCAAATAAGCCACCCGCTCGCGACGTAAAAAATGCCCCGACTGGTTCGGGGCATTTTTTTGTCCGAGGGAACGTACAGCCGCCAGCATGCTCTATAAAGATCAGGACGTTTAATCACTCCACGCTGAGGTTTGCCATGACTGTTACCGTTAATACCGTGTCACACGAAGGTTTTCGTCACAGCATCAAGATCGACGATTACGAAGTGTTCACCGATCTGCCCAAAACAATGGGCGGCGAAGGCAGCGCCCCTACCCCCCATGATTATTTCGATGCCGCCCTTGGCGCCTGCAAAGCGCTGACGCTCAAGCTATACGCACAGAGAAAAGAGATCCCGCTCACCGGAGTCACGGTTGAAGTCAAACACGACGCCAGCGAAGAACTTAAGGGCAAATATGCCCTGCACGTCAAACTGACCCTCAAGGGCGTACTGACCGACGCTCAGCGCGAGGAACTGCACAATGTGGCCGACAAGTGCCCGGTGCATAAACTGATGACCACCGCCGAGGTCACCATCGAAACCCACCTGTCTGAAGGCGCTTTCAGCCAGTAACGGCCTGCCGCCCGGATAAGCGCTGGGTTATGCTCAGCGCTTATCCATTGCCGGGCCAGCACCATGCGCGCACTCACAGTGATCCGACCTCGGGCCGAGGACGTAGAAGGCCAACCGATTTTGCGCCCCCTGCCCTCGGCAAAATGCCGCAGCGTCGGGCCATTCGTATTTTTCGACCACATGCTGCTAACCCATTACCCTGCCGGTAGCGGCATGAATATCCGACAGCACCCGCATATTGGTCTGTCTACGCTGACTTATCTGTTTGAAGGCCAGATTCAGCACAAGGACAGCCTGGGATCTGACCAACTGGTGGGTCCCGGCGATGTCAGCTGGATGACCGCCGGTGCAGCCATTACCCATATCGAACGCACGCCGGTATCATTGCTAGAGCAGGGTTCACATTTGCACGGCCTGCAGGTGTGGCTGGCATCACCCAAAACCCACGAGCAAGGTGCAAGCCACTACAGTCATCACCCCGCCGACAGCCTGCCCGTAAGCGACAACCTCGGGGTACGGATTCGCCTGATAGCCGGAACAGGCTTTTGCCTGACTTCGCCGGTACCGGTGCTCTCGCCTACCCTTTACGCAGACGTGCATATGCAAACGGCCACCACCTTGCTGATCCCGGCCGACTACCCGGAACGCGCGCTTTATATGCTTGAAGGTGACGTGCAACTGGATGGCCAGGCACTGGAGCCCCACAGCCTTGTGCTGCTGGAAGCAGGCGAAGAGATGACCCTGAGTGCCGACAGCGACTGCCACCTGGTGCTGATCGGCGGCGCACCGCTGGATGGCCCGCGGCGTATGAACTGGAACTTCGTCGCCAGCGACCCGGCCCTTATCGAAAAGGCCAGAGCGCGCTGGGCGGCAGGCGACTGGCCGACCGTTCCCGGAGAAATCGGCCGGATCGAACTGCCGTAAAACCCGTGCCTTACAAGACCATTGCCGCAACCCAGCCAAAGGCCAGCAGTGGCAAGTTGTAATGCAGGAAGGTGGGCACCACGGTGTCCCAGATGTGGTGATGCTGACCGTCAATATTCAGACCGGAAGTCGGGCCCAGGGTGGAGTCCGACGCTGGCGAACCGGCATCGCCCAGAGCGCCCGCCGTACCGACGATACACACGATGGCCATGGGGCTGAAGCCCAGTTGCACACACAGCGGCACAAAAATGGCCGCCAGGATAGGCACCGTTGAAAAGGACGAGCCGATGCCCATGGTCACCAGCAAACCCACCAGCAACATCAGCAGTGCACCTACCCCCTTGCTGTGGTTGATCCAGCCGGCAGACGCTTCAACCAGCGACTTGACCTCCCCCGTGGCTTTGAGCACTTCGGCGAAACCCGAAGCGGCGATCATGATGAAACCAATCATGGCCATCATTTTCATGCCTTCGGTAAACAGATCGTCGGTCTCACGCCAGCGCACGATCCCCGAGGCCGAGAAAATCAGAAAGCCTGCCAGCGCACCAATGATCATGGAGCCCAGCCACAGCTGTATGATAAACGCCGCTGCAATGGCCACCCCAGCCACCAGCAATGTGCGCGGGTTATAACTAATGGCCACCTGCTCGACCTGCTCGATCTTGCCCAGATCATAATCGCGCTTTTTGCGGTAGCTGATAAATACCGCCACCAGCAAGCCGAACAACATGCCCAAAGCCGGGATTGCCATGGCGTGGGTCACGTTGACAGCGCTGATATCCACGCCACTTTTGCTGACGTTGGCGAGCAGTATCTGGTTGAGGAAGATGTTGCCAAAGCCCACCGGCAAGAACATGTAGGGCGTGATCAAACCAAAGGTCATGACACAGGCGATCAGGCGCCGATCGATTTTCAGTTTGGTCAGCACATACAGCAGCGGCGGAACCAAGAGCGGGATAAAGGCGATATGAATAGGAAGAATATTCTGCGATGAAATAGCCACCACCAGCAGCAAGCCGATCAATAGCCATTTGACCCGATTGCCACCCACGGCTTGCTGCTTGTTGACCATGCGCAGCGCTTTATCGGCCATGGCATGGGCCAGGCCAGACTTGGCAATGGCTACTGCGAAAGCGCCCAGCATCGCATAGGACAAAGCGACCTGAGCACCGCCACCCAAGCCGCCATTAAACGCATTGAGCGTAGCCTCGATACCCAGCCCGCCGACCAGGCCGCCCACAAGGGCACCCACAATCAGTGCGATAACCACATGCACACGGGACAGACTGAGCACCAGCATGATGCCGACCGCGGCAATTACTGCATTCATCATTACAACCTCATAGCGCGCACCACGATAAAAACACCGTGAAGCGGAAAATTTCGGGCAAAAGAAGACTGTTCCAATCGCCGGATCTGGAAGTGTGGGTGTATTTGGGGGCGCACACTTTGCAGCACCATCAGCGTCATGTCAAAGCGCATGCCGATAGCGGCCCCACAATCGTCCACAATCGGCCTTAACCCTAGTATTTGCAGGGCCAAATCGTATTTTTAAAGGGTGGGTCACATACTAAAAAAACGGGGTTTGGCATAAAGAAATACCACCTGCGGCCGCTAACAGACAAAGCCTCTTTTAGTCAGGATGTCTCCATGTCGCTCAGACAGCTTTCCATCCAATGGAAAATCACCCTTCTCGCCGGGCTCAGCCTGCTGGGTGTTGTTACCCTGCTGGTGGGGCTTTCGCTCTATCGCATGGACCACACTGCCGATCTGGTGGAGGCATCAAGCTCGCAGATGCTCAATGAGGCGGCACAGGCCCGCATTGAAGCGCAGGGTGAAGCCCAGGCACTGGCAATCAGCCGCCAGTTTATGGACGCCTACCAGTACGGCAACGGCTTCGCCCGCCAAGTCCTGTTTTTGCGTGAGCAATCGGAAAAACGCTTTCTGGATGCCTTCGACCTGCGTGAAGACCTGACCCGTCAGGTCAAAGCCGCCCTGCAGGCCAACCCGGACTTGCTGGGGCTCTCGCTGGTTTTCGAAGCCAACGCACTGGATGGCAAGGATCAGCTGTTCGATCATCAAAAAGAACTGGGCAGTAACGACAAGGGCCGCTTTGCCCTGTACTGGTCGCAACCGACGCCGGGCAAGCTGACCTCGATGGCACTGCCCGAATCAGACATGGCCGATACCAGCACCGGGCCCAGCGGCCAGGCCAACAACGCATGGTTTACCTGCCCGCGCACCACACGCAAACCGTGCATCATCGAGCCTTACTTTTATACAATCGACGGGCAAAGCGTACTGCTGACCAGTATCGTTTTCCCATTGATCGTGGACGGTAAAGTCATCGCTTCGCTGTCGGTGGATATCAACCTCAACAGCTTGCAAGCCCTCAGCCTGCAAGCCAGCCAGCGACTGTACGACGGGGAAACCCGGGTGGGCATCATCAGTTCGGCAGGCATCCTGGCCGGTTTCAGTGCTGATGCCAGCAAACTTGCCCAACGCCTCGACCAGGTCGACAGCAACGATGGCACGGCCCTGATCCGAATGATGGCCAGCGGTGATCAGGTACAAAGCATTCGCAGCCAGCAACGCCTGAAGGTGCTCACACCCTTCCTGCCGATTCCGGGCAGCAAGCCGTGGGGCGTGTTGCTCGACGTACCCGAGAAAGTTCTGATCGGCCCGGCCCAGGCGTTGCAGGCCGAACTGGACGAACGTAATAAAGCCGGAGCTTTGATCGAGCTGGCCTGGGGCTCACTGGCGGCCATTATCGG
Source organism: Pseudomonas sp. FSL R10-1339 (assembly GCF_009600545.1). Lineage (NCBI taxonomy): Bacteria > Pseudomonadati > Pseudomonadota > Gammaproteobacteria > Pseudomonadales > Pseudomonadaceae > Pseudomonas > Pseudomonas sp. FSL R10-1339. The sequence goes on from NZ_WIVQ01000104.1 coordinate 12,256, forward strand.
GCTCTTGCTGGTGTGGCTGATGGCCCTTAGCGTGACCCGGCCAATCCTCGGCGTGGCCCATATGCTGGAAGATATTGCCAGCGGTGAGGGAGACCTGACCCGTCGCCTGGCCTACGATAAAAAAGATGAATTGGGGCAACTGGCCAGCTGGTTCAACCGCTTTCTCGACAAACTGCAACCGACCATCGCCGAGGTCAAACGCTCGGTGCAGGATGCCCGCAGTACGGCCGATCAGTCAGCGGCGATTGCCACTCAGACCAGCGCAGGCATGGAGCAGCAATACCGTCAGGTCGATCAGGCAGCCACTGCTTCCCATGAGATGAGCGCTACCGCACAGGATGTGGCACGCAGCGCAGCGCAAGCGGCCCAGGCCGCCCGTGATGCCGACCAGGCCACACGACAGGGCTTGACCATCATCGATCGCACCACCGCCAGTATCGATCATCTGGCCGCCGACATGAGCGTAGCCATGACCCAGGTTGAAGGGCTGGCTGCCGATAGCGAGAAAATCGGATCGGTACTGGAAGTTATTCGTGCAATTGCCGAACAGACCAACCTCCTCGCCTTGAACGCAGCGATCGAAGCGGCACGAGCAGGCGAAGCCGGACGCGGGTTTGCCGTGGTGGCCGACGAGGTACGCAACCTGGCACGCCGGACCCAGGAATCGGTTGAAGAAACCCGCCAGGTCATCGAACAACTGCAAGCCGGCACCCAGGAAGTGGTGAGCTCCATGAGCAACAGCCATCGCCAGGCCCAGGGCAGTGTCGAGCAGGTGGGCCAAGCCGTGACCGCCCTGCAACAGATCGGCGATGCCGTGACCGTGATTACCGACATGAACTTGCAGATTGCCAGTGCGGCAGAAGAACAAAGTGCCGTGGCGGAAGAGATCAACAACAACGTTGCTACCATTCGCGATGTTACCGAGTCATTGTCTGAGCAAGCCAATGAATCTGCACGGGTCAGCCAGTCGCTTAACTCACTGGCCAACCAGCAGCAAAAACTGATGGATCAGTTCCGCGTCTGACCCTTTGGCGATGACGGCTTTAAGCCGTCGTCGCCTTTTGCTTACGCGCCGGTAGCTTGATGCTCACCAGCAACCCGCCTATCTCAGCCGTTCCAAGCTGCAGTTTGCCACCCCACGCTTCAACAATATCCCGCACGATGCCAAGCCCCAAGCCGTGACCACTGGCTTGCTCGTCAAGGCGCATACCACGACTGAACACCTGATCACGCTCAGTCTCGGGAATGCCCGGGCCATCGTCCTGTACTTCAATGACAAACCCGTCGCCAGTTTGGCTGATGCTCAGTTCGACTTGGGAGTCCGCCCATTTGCAGGCGTTATCCAGAAGATTGCCGAGCAATTCGAGCATGTCTTCCCGATCCCAGGGCAACAGCAACCCCGGCGCAACGTTGTGCGTCAGTTGCAGATGCTCGCCGTGGATCATCCCGAGAGTCGACAGCAGCCCCGGCAACTCTGCATCCGCATCGAATTGCGCACCCGGCAAGGCATCGCCCGCAAGACGCGCACGGTTAAGCTCACGGCTCATGCGCTGCTGTATCTGCTCCAACTGTTCACACAATGTATTTTGTATCTGCGGATAAGCCGCAAGCCGCGGATCGTTGGCCAGGCTGATCAACACCGCCAACGGAGTTTTGAGTGCATGCCCCAGGTTGCCCAGCGCATTGCGCGAGCGTTTGAGGGTGTCTTCGGTATGAGCCAGCAAATGGTTAATCTGCGTGACCAGTGGCTCAAGCTCAAGGGGCACCCGGGCATCCAGCTGAGAGCGCTGCCCCGACTGAAGCTGAGAAATTTGCTGGCGTGCTGTTTCCAACGGCCGCAGGGCACGGCGAACCGTGACGCGCTGCAGCAGCAAAATCACAATAAGGGCCAAGACCCCCATACCAAGACCGATCCGTTGAACTTGACGCAAGCTATCGCGTATCGGCGTGTAGTCCTGAGCCACCGTGATCGATACCGCCTGGCCAAGGCGCTGATAGTCGCTGCGCAAGACCAGTAACATCTGCCCTTCCGGGCCAGGCTGTAGTTCACGACTCAGGCCCGGTCGGTCGGGGCGCGGCAATTGAGCATCCCACAGCGAGCGTGAACGCCAGTGAGTCTCCCCGAATTCAATACTGAAATAGTGCCCGGAAAATGGCCGCTGATACGCCGGCGACAAACGCCGCTCATCCAGTTGCAAGCCCTGGGGGCCACGACTCAAGGCAATCAGCAAGTTCTCGCTGTCGTTTTGCAGGCCTGACTCCAGATAACGCTGAAGGCCATTTTCAAACAACCACAGACTGACCTGGCCTACTACCAGACCGGCAATCAAGAGCACACTGATCAAACCCAGGCTCAAGCGCCTTTGCATGGACTTCACTGACTGGCCGTACCGAACATATACCCCTGACCACGACGGGTTTCGATGACTGTACGCCCAAGCTTACGACGCAGATGGTTCACATGAACCTCAAGCACATTGGAATCACGCTCGGTCTCACCGTCATAGAGATGCTCGGCCAGATGGCTTTTCGAGAGGATCTGTTGCGGGTGCAACATGAAATAGCGCAAAAGCCGAAACTCGGCGGCAGTCAACTGCACCTCGGTGCCGTCATGGATAACACATTGACGGGCTTCATCCAGTTGCAGCCCGGCAGAACTCAATAAAGGCTGATTCGGTTGCCCGTGGGAGCGGCGCAACAACGCTTGTACCCGTAACTGCAGCTCTTCAGGATGAAAGGGCTTGGTCACGTAATCATCAGCACCGGCCTTTAGCCCGTCGATGCGCTCGGACCATGAACTCCGGGCAGTCAGAATAAGCACAGGTGTGGCCAAGCCTTTGGCACGCCACTGCTTGAGAACATCGATACCGGACATCCCGGGCAAGCCCAGATCAAGGATAATCAGGTCATAGGGTTCGCTCTGCCCCTGATAAAGAGCATCACGGCCATCAGCCAACCAATCAACGGCATAGCCCAAACGGGCCAAACCGGCCATCAGTTCATCAGCCAAGGGGACGTGATCTTCAACCAGCAGCAACCGCATTAATCATCTACCTCGTCTTTGAGCAATTGACCATTACTGGCGTTCAGCTTGATCTCGCGCACTACGCCACTGGTGGTAAGCAGCTCAACCTCGTAAACATAAATATCGTCATCCTCCTCCAGCTCTACCTCCAGCAACTTTGCGCCCGGGTGCCGCTCCAGAGCTTTTTGCAGCAGTTGCTCCAGGGGCTGAATAAGCCCTTGCTCACGCAAACGCAATGCCTCGTCTTGCCCCAGGTCACGTGCAATGGCCAAGGAGCAGAAAGCACAGAGCACAAGTACGACAAGTCCGCCAACTCGCAGGTTCACTGTCATCACTGACCTCCAGGGCCTCCCTTAGCGTCATTCTTACGATATTAAAAGGTCGAAGCATAACGCCACGAGCTTAATTGAAACTGAATCGGCCGCCCTGATACCGCATGGCTGGAGGTATGCACCTGCTGCGGGCGTTAACTGTTAAACTGCTGCCCTGTATTTATCGCTCAGGCGATAGTCACCTCTTCAGAGCTATAACTATTGTGGAAATTTTCAAAGAGTTTACCTTCGAATCTGCGCACCGCCTGCCTTACGTTCCTGAAGGCCATAAATGCGGGCGGTTGCACGGTCACTCCTTCAAGGTTGCTATCCATCTAAGCGGCGACATTGACCCGGCAACTGGCTGGATCCGTGATTTTTCTGAAATCAAAGCGATTTTCAAACCGCTTTATGAGCTGCTAGATCACAACTACCTCAACGACATCCCTGGCCTGGAAAACCCGACCAGCGAAGTTCTGGCCAAGTGGATCTGGCAACAGCTCAAACCCTTGCTGCCAGAGCTGTCGGCAATACGCATTCATGAAACCTGCACCAGTGGCTGTATTTACTACGGCGACTGAGTCACAGGCTCGAAAAAACCACCTTGCGAGGTGGTTTTTTTTGCTCTGAAAAACGCATGGGGCAGCGAAAAAGTGAGCACAGGTTGCGCCAAAACTTTTCTCGGCGCAAAAACAAACCCCCTGTCTGCGTGAGCAGACAGGGGGTTTGGAATTTAATCTTGACGATGACCTACTCTCACATGG
>NZ_WIVQ01000105.1:0-16214 GCF_009600545.1 Pseudomonas sp. FSL R10-1339
GGCCAGGGCGATCGCGCCGGCGGCTACCAGGTCGGCCGGTGCGGCGCCGTGGTGGGTCGACAGAAACAGGCTATGCCCGGCCTTCTGCAGGTTGCTGGCCATGGGTGAGCCCATGATGCCGGTGCCGATAAATCCGATTTTAGCCATGACAAATCCTCTTGTTTTTCTTAGGGCGATTCAGAGTAGGTGGTCTGATGTGGGAGCGGGCTTGCTCGCGATGGGATCGCTCCCACAGAGTTACACCGCGTTATGGGTCTTGAGCCACGCCAGACCGGCTTCGGTGCTGGTCAGCGGCTTGTACTCACAGCCAACCCAACCCTGATAGCCGATGCGGTCCAGGTGATCGAACAAAAAGCGGTAGTTGATTTCGCCGGTGCCCGGTTCGTGGCGACCAGGGTTATCGGCCAGCTGGATATGGTTGATCTGCGGCAGATGAGTCTGCATGGTGCGGGCCAGGTCACCCTCCATGATTTGCATGTGGTAGATGTCGTATTGCAGGAACAGATTGCTGCTGCCGACCTTTTCCTGGATCGCCAGTGCCTGCTGGGTGTTGTTCAGGTAAAAGCCGGGGATGTCGAGGGTGTTGATCGACTCCATCACCAGCTTGATGCCGACTGCCTGCAGCTTGTCGGCGGCGTATTTGAGGTTGGCGACGAAGGTTTTTTCGACCGTGGCGTCGTCCACGCCCTGGGGGCGGATGCCGGCCAGGCAGTTGATCTGGTCGTTGCCCAGCACTTGCGCGTAAGCGATGGCCAGGTCGACCCCGGCGCGGAACTCTTCAACCCGGTCCGGCAGGCAGGCAATCCCGCGCTCGCCCTTGGCCCAGTCACCGGCCGGCAGGTTGAACAACACCTGGGTCAGTTTATTGGCATCGAGCTGGGCCTTGATGTCGGCCGAGTTGTAATCGTAAGGGAACAGGTATTCAACGCCATGAAAACCAGCGTTGGCGGCCGCTTGAAAACGGACAAGAAAATCCTGCTCGGTGAACAGCATGGACAGGTTGGCGGCAAAACGCGGCATGGTGAACTCCTGCTTTTTGTCCCCTCTCCTCGGGAGAGGGGGTGAGGGCTATAAATTAATCCAGCATCGAAATGGCGGTCGGTGCATCGTTACCCACCAGCGCCAGGTCTTCAAATTCATTTACGCCGTTGATTTCGGTGCCCATCGAGATATTGGTCACACGCTCCAGGATGATTTCCACCATCACCGGTACGCGGAATTCCTTGATCAGTTCCTGGGCCTTGCGCAGGGCAGGCTGGATTTCACTCGGTTCGAACACGCGCAAGGCCTTGCAACCCAGGCCTTGAACGACGGCCACGTGGTCAACGCCATAGCCGTTAAGCTCCGGTGCGTTGAGGTTGTCGAAAGCCAACTGCACGCAGTAGTCCATTTCAAACCCGCGCTGGGCCTGACGGATAAGCCCCAGGTAGGAGTTGTTAACCACCACGTGGATATAGGGCAGGTTGAACTGAGCGCCCACGGCCAGTTCTTCGATCATGAACTGGAAGTCGTAGTCGCCGGACAGTGCCACTACATTGCGATCCGGGTCGGCCTTGACCACCCCCAGCGCCGCCGGAATGGTCCAGCCCAGAGGGCCGGCCTGGCCGCAGTTGATCCAGTGGCGAGGTTTGTACACATGCAGGAATTGTGCGCCAGCAATCTGTGACAAACCGATGGTGCTGACATAGCAGGTGTCTTTGCCGAACACCTGGTTCATTTCTTCGTACACGCGTTGTGGCTTGACCGGCACGTTGTCGAAGTGGGTCTTGCGCTGCATCGTGGCCTTGCGCTGCTGGCAGTCCTGCAGCCAGGCGCTGCGGTTTTTCAGCTTGCCGGCAGCTTTCCATTCGCGGGCTACTTCAAGGAATACCTTGAGCGCGGCACCGGCGTCGGAAACGATGCCCAGATCCGGGTTGAATACCCGGCCGATCTGGGTCGGTTCGATATCCACGTGAATGAACTTGCGGCCTTCGGTGTACACATCCACCGAACCGGTATGGCGGTTGGCCCAGCGGTTGCCGATGCCCAATACCACATCGGACTTGAGCAGGGTGGCGTTGCCATAACGGTGCGAGGTTTGCAGGCCGACCATGCCCACCATCAGCGGGTGGTCATCGGCGATGGTGCCCCAGCCCATCAGGGTCGGAATCACCGGGATACCGGTCAGTTCGGCGAATTCCACCAGCAGGTCGCTGGCGTCGGCATTGATCACGCCGCCACCGCTGACCAGCAGCGGGCGTTCCGCCTGATCGAGCATGGTCAGGGCTTTTTCGGCCTGCAGCCGGTTTGCCGTTGGTTTGGCCAGTGGCAGCGGTTCATAGGCGTCAATGTCGAATTCGATTTCGGCCATCTGCACATCGAACGGCAGATCGATCAGCACCGGGCCAGGGCGCCCGGAGCGCATTTCGTAAAAGGCTTTCTGGAAGGCGTAAGGCACCTGGCCCGGCTCCATCACCGTGGTCGACCACTTGGTGACGGGCTTGACGATGGCGGTGATATCCACCGCCTGGAAGTCTTCTTTGTGCATCCGTGCCCGTGGGGCCTGGCCGGTGATGCACAGAATCGGGATCGAGTCGGCCGAGGCACTGTACAGGCCCGTCACCATATCGGTACCGGCAGGCCCCGAGGTGCCGATGCACACGCCGATATTGCCGGCCTTGGTGCGGGTATAGCCCTCGGCCATGTGCGAGGCGCCTTCGACGTGGCGAGCAAGGACGTGATCGATGCCACCGACCTTTTTCAGGGCCGAGTACAGCGGGTTGATGGCGGCGCCCGGGATACCGAATGCGGTATCGACACCTTCGCGACGCATCACCAGAACGGCGGCTTCGATTGCTCTCATTTTGCTCATTGTTTTGTGCCTCTTACGTTTTGTAATTGTATACAAGTGGCTGTTGAGCGAGTGTATTCATCCTCCGCTGTGCAGGTCAATGGCTTTTATCGATTCGATGGTTGATCACAAGCAAGCCTTGTATTCAGGCTTGTGCGCTGGGTTTTGTTTTTTTGATTGCTGAAAAATTGTATACAAAATAGATTTGTATTGTGTTCTATTGGTGTTATTGAGTGCGCCTCGCGAGGTGCGCCGAAGGCTTTCCATAACAAGATAAGGATGGCAACCATGAGTGCTTTAACCTTGAAAGTCGCTTTAGAACTGACCGCTCAGGCCTTGAGCGTCGGGCGTCAGATCAGTGCTGCGCCGCTGACGGTAGTGGTGCTCGACAGTGGCGGGCATTTGCTGGCGTTGCAGCGCGAAGACGGCGCCAGCCTGCTGCGCCCCAGCATTGCGATTGGCAAAGCCTGGGGCGCGATTGCCTTAGGCAAGGGCTCGCGTCTGCTGGCACTGGACGCGCAACAGCGCCCGGCGTTCTTCGCGGCGCTTAATGGCATGGGGCAAAGTGACGTGGTGCCTGCGCCGGGTGGGGTATTGATTCGTGATGAGGCGGGGCAGGTAATCGGTGCTGTTGGTATCAGCGGCGATACGTCGGATATCGACGAGCAATGCGCGATCAGCGCGGTAGAAGCGCTGGGCCTGCGGGCGGATGCGGGGGTGGCGGTCTGATTTGGGCTGAGTGATTGACCGCCTTCGCGAGCAGGCTCGCTCCCACAGATTGTGCGCAGGGTGGGAGCGAGCCTGCTCGCGAAGGTCCCAGCGTGGTTTATCGGTCCGGTTCGCAGCCCTTCAGCACCAACCGGATAATGGTTTGGGTTGCCGCTTCGTAGTCGCTGTCTTCAAGCTTGGTCTTGCCGGTGATGGCCGAGATCTGCCAGTCGAAGTCGGCGTAGGTCTGGGTTGCCGCCCAGATGCTGAACATCAGGTGGTGCGGGTCGATGGCGGCAATCTGGCCGCGGTCGATCCAGGTCTGGATGCAGGCGATGTTGTGTTGGGCCTGGGCATTCAACAGCTCTACCTGTTTTTCACTCAAGTGCGGGGCGCCATGCATGATTTCGCTGGCGAACACTTTCGAGGCAAAGGGCAGGTCACGAGAAATCACGATTTTTGAGCGGATGTAATTGCTCAATACCGTATTCGGCTCGCCATCGGCGTTGAACGGCGTCGAAGCCCGCAGGATCGGGTCGATAATGCTTTCAAGCACCTCGCGATAGAGGTTTTCCTTGGATTTGAAGTAGTAGTAGACATTGGGCTTGGGCACGCCGGCCTTGGCCGCGATATCGCTGGTTTTGCTGGCGGCGAAACCCTTGTCAGCGAATTCTTCGCTGGCGGCACGCAAAATCAGTTCTTTGTTACGCTCGCGGATACTGCTCATAAACCCGATATGTCCTTGCCTGCTGGGGCGGTCGGGCATGGTAGCACCGGGCTTGCAAGTGGCTCAAGATTGCCGCTTTGCGCGCGGCACGCGCTATGCTTGTGTCCATTCCATCTCTCAGGACGTTTTTCTATGGCTGGCAGTAGCTTGCTGATGTTGCTCGATGATATCGCCGCCGTGCTCGATGACGTCGCTCTGATGACCAAAGTGGCCGCCAAAAAAACCGCCGGGGTGCTGGGCGATGACCTTGCGCTCAACGCCCAGCAGGTATCGGGCGTGCGTGCCGACCGGGAGTTGCCGGTGGTGTGGGCCGTGGCCAAGGGTTCGTTTCGCAACAAGGCGATTCTGGTACCGGCAGCGCTGGCCATCAGTGCCTTTGCGCCCTGGGCGGTGACGCCGCTGTTGATGGTGGGTGGGGCTTATCTGTGTTTCGAGGGTTTCGAAAAGGTCGCCCACAGTTTCACCCACAGCAAGGCCGATGCCCAGAGCCAGCGCCAGGCCTTGCAGGAGTCGCTGGCCGGTGCTGAAGTCGATCTGGCGGCGTTTGAAAAGGATAAGGTCAAGGGCGCCGTTCGTACGGACTTTATCCTGTCCGCCGAAATCATTGCCATCACCCTGGGCATCGTCTCCGACTCACCGCTGATGCAGCAGGTGGTGGTGTTGTCGGGTATCGCCATCGTGATGACAGTCGGGGTATATGGCGTGGTGGGTGGCATCGTCAAACTCGACGATGGTGGCCTGTACCTGAGCAAGAAGACCGGCGACGGCGCCTGGCCGCGGTTCCAGCGCAGCTTTGGCCATGGTGTGTTGAGCGCAGCCCCGTACATGATGAAAAGTCTGACCGTGATCGGCACGGCGGCAATGTTCATGGTCGGCGGCGGTATCCTGACCCACGGTGTACCGCCGTTGCATCATTGGGTTGAAGGCGTTGCGCAAGGCAGCACGCAATGGCTGGGTGTGGTGTCGGTGATTGTGCCGACCCTGCTCAACGCCGTGGCCGGCATTATTGCCGGCGCGGTGGTGTTGGCCGTGGTGTCTGTCGCGAGCAAGGTCTGGCGGGCCATCAAGTCCTAGGCCGCGATGGCACGGGGCAGGGTACTGTCCTGCAGCAATCGATAGCCCAGCACCGCGAACAGCAGCATGACGCCGCCGGCGGCCAGCGACACGCTAAAACCGGCCTGGGCGCCGTACGCGTCCACCACCCAGCCGCCGAGTACCGCACCGAGGGCCACGCCCATGCCCAGACCGGTGATCATCCAGGTCAGGCCTTCAGTCAGCTTGGCAGGTGGGACAATGTTTTCCACCAGGCCCATGGCGGTGATCAGGGTGGGGGCAAAAAACAGCCCGGCGATCAGCATGCCCACGGCCAGGGTGGCGATGCTGTCGGCCCACAGCAGCGGCACCATGGTGATGGATGTGGCCAGGGCGCCGAGCACAAACAGCCTGGGCAGCGGCATGTTCAACTTGAGCATGCCGAACACCAGCCCGGCAGCGCACGATCCCAAGGCGTACATCGACAATACAATGCTTGCGGCAGCCGGTTGGCCCTGATGCTGGGCAAAGGCCACGCTAACCACATCCACCGTTCCCACAATCGTGCCCAGCCCAAGCAGGGCCAACAGCAAAACCACCACGGCGCCCTGGCGTAAAACTGTGCCCTGGTGCTCGCTGCTACGCGGGTGTACCGGTGGTTCGGTGCTGCGTTGCAGCACAAACACGCTGACGCCGATGGCCAGCAGGATGGCTGCCGCCAGTGGTCCGGCCTGGGGGAACAGCGCCACACTCAGGCCCACGGAAATCGGCGGGCCGATAATAAAGCTCACTTCATCGAGTACCGACTCGAACGAGAACGCCGTATGCAGTTTGGGCGAGCCGCGATACAGCTCGGTCCAGCGTGCCCGCACCATTGCCGACATGCTCGGCATGCAGCCCGACAGGGCGGCGAACACAAACAGCGTCCAGTCCGGCGCGCCAAAATGACTGCACAGCAGCAAGGCCAGCAAGGCGCTGACGCCAATGGCGGTGACACCGGGCAGGATGCGGCTCTGGCCGTAGCGGTCGACCCAGCGTGAAATCTGCGGAGCCAGCAGGGCTGTGGCCAGGGCAAAGGTGGCGGCTACGCCACCGGCCAGCCAATAGGAACCTTGCAGTTGCGCCAGCATGGTGATGATGCCGATGCCGACCATTGAGATCGGCATCCGCGCGATCAGGCCCGCACCGCTGAAAGCCTTGGTGCCGGGGGCGCTGAAAATCTCGCGATAGGGGTTGGCCATACAAGCTCCGGAACAGTGTTGGGGATTGCTTTCGTAGCAGCTGTCGAACGCAGCCTTGGGCAGCTGCTACGGGAATGTGTAAGTGCCGGTAATCACATACGCGGCGTATGTAGAAATATACGCATACACAGCGTATGTCAATTAACATACGTCGCGTATCCAAAAATAAAGGTGAAAGGCATGGCGCCCAAAGCGCGGTCGCAAATGATCGAAGAAACCCGTGGCAAGCTGCTTGAGGCGGCTCGCCTGGCATTCAGTACGGTGGGCTATGCCCGGACATCGATGGACGAATTGACGGCTTCGGTCGGGCTGACGCGTGGCGCGTTGTACCACCATTTTGGCGACAAGAAAGGCTTGTTCAAGGCCGTGGCCCAGCAGATCGATGCCGAGCTGGATGCGCAGCTGGCGCAGGTGTTTGAGCAGGCGGACAGCCATTGGCAAGGGTTTAAGGATCAGTGCCGGCTGTATCTGGAGATGGCCCTGCAAGTTGAGGTACAGCGCATTCTGTTGCGCGATGCGCCTTCGGTGCTGGGCTCGCAATATGTGCAGAACACCCAGTCGGTGTGCTGCCTGTCGATGGCGTCGATGTTGCAGGGGCTGATGGACACCGAGGTGATTCAGCGCACCGATCCCGAGGCGCTGGCGCGTCTGATTCAGGGCGGGCTGATGGATGCGTCGTTCTGGATTGCCGAGGCCGACAACCCGCCGCAGCGTCTGGCCGCTGCGCTGGACAGCCTGGACCTGATGCTGCGCGGTTTGCTGCGGGTGCCTGAGCCGCGCTGACGCGGCCCGGGCCCGTGCATCAGAAGTGGTACTTGATCAGCAGGCTGGTGGTGTTCTGATTGGTCTTGAACGCGCCGCTGTCTTCGATGCCGTACTTGTTTTTCCAGTAGTCGTATTCCACACCGACATACAGTTGCTTGGCGCTCCAGCTCAGGGCCTTGCCCAGGTCATATTTAACCTGCGGGTTGAAGTGCAGGTTGGCGTGGTAGGTGCCACGGGAGTTCTCGTCGTTGTCGACCACCCAGTCCATGTAGCCGTCGATCAGCACATCGGAGTTGCCCAGGGGCAGGGTGTAGGACCACACTGGGGTGATCTGCCACACACCTTTGCCGGCGCGGCTGCCTTCCGGGAAGCGTTGGTAGAAGTTCAACTGGAAGTAGTCAAAGCCCGGCACGTTCAGGTCGAAACCCGGACCGATCAGGTAGGCATCGGTATCGCCTTCGCCAAACTCGTAAGTCATGGCCAGCAGCACGTCTTTGATCGGGCCGAATTCAAACTTCTGGTCGAAGATCTTGCCGAACGACAAACGCGGGGTGAATTCACCGTAGTAGGTGTTCGGGCCGACGTTGCCGTCTTTCTTGCCGTTGTAAAAGATACGGTCAAGGAAGAAGAAGTTGTCACCGTACTTCCAGCTGTCAGCATGCTCGAAGGTCATGGTCTGCTGAATTTTTGGATTGACCTGGAAGTCCTTGCCGTACAAGTAAGTCAGGCTATTGGTTTGCCATTGCAGCAGGTCGCCGGCAACTGCCGGAGCCCCGCCCAGCATGCTCCCCGCAAGCATCAGGCCGGTAAGTGTGCGCTTCATTCGGTTAGCTCCAAAATATAGAAAGTTGTGCAAGTAGTGCGAACGTGGCGCTCTGATGTGGCGCCTTGGTTCATGGTTTTAAAAGTTGCCTTTACGGTCAGCTTCAGTGCTTTTAGCAAGTTCGGGGCCATACCTGTTTTATAGCCATGAATAAACCCTCGACTGCGCGTTGGCAGTTGAGTGCAGGGGGCGGCAGGCAGGCCGTAAACCTTTGATATAAAGGCAAAAGTTGGCTTTAAAGTCAGCTTTGAAAAACGTCGCGTTTAAGCGGGCGCGCAGGATACGGGCTCTGGCGCGTGCACTCAAGCGCTCTGTTAAAGCCCAGGGCGGGCATTAACAGAGCATGCACAGTCTAGAGCTTAGAAGTGGACTTTGATCAGGGCACTGGCGGTGTTCTGGTTGGTATCAAGACGGCTGCTGCTTTCGATGCCGTACTTGTCCTTCCAGTAGCTGTATTCAATCCCGACATAGAGCTGTTTTTCACCCAGGTTCAGGGCCTTGCCCAGGTCATATTTGATCTGTGGGTTGAAGTGCAGATTGGAGTGGTAGGTGCCGCGTGAGTTCTGGTCGTTGTCCACCACCCAGTCCATATAGCCGTCGATCAACACGTTGGAGCGGCCCAGGGGGATGGTGTAGGAAAACGACGGAGTGATCTGCCAGACCCCGGTGCCAGGGCGTGGGCCCTCGGTATGGCGGCGATAGAAGTTGAGGGTGAAGTAGTTGAAGCCCGGTACCGCCAGATCAAAGCCCGGGCCGATCAGGTAGGCCTCGCTGTCGCCTTCGCCATATTCATAGGTCATGGCCAGCAGCACGTCCTTGATCGGGCCATATTCGAATTTGCGGTCGAAGATCTTGCCGAACGACAGGCGCGGGCTGAACTCGCCGTAATAGGTGTGCGGGCCTTTGTTGGGGTCTTCTTTGCCGTTGTAGAAAATCCGGTCGACAAACAGGAAGTTGTCGCCGTACTTCCATTTGTCCGCATGTTCGAAAGTGACGGTTTGCTGGATCGACGGGTTGATCGCGAAGTTCTTGCCGTACAGGTAGGTCAGGCTGTTGGTTTGCCATAAAAACAGGTCCCCGGCCATTGTCTGGCTGGTAGCCAAAAGTCCACCTGCGAGCGTGACGCCCCAGTGTTTGCACTTCATGGGTAACTCCCTTTTTTATTGTTTTTGTAAAGCGAGAGCCCCTCTCCCTAGCCCTCTCCCGGAGGAAGAGGGGATTGGTCGTGCGAGCGCTCAGGAACACCCCCGATCAGCCCCCTCTCCCTTGGGGAGAGGGTTGGGGTGAGGGTCAGGGCTCAGTGCTGGTGCACATGCCCGCTCATGGCTGCGCGTTCGGAACCGCCCAGCACATTGAACATCAGGTTCAGGCACACCGCGCTGACAGCGGCCATGGCGATACCGCTGTGGGTGATGGGGTCCATCCACAGTGGCAGGTGGGCGAAAAACTCAGGACGCACCACCGGGATCAGGCCCATGCCGATGCTCACGGCCACCAGCAACTGATTGCGGCGGTCGGCGATGTCGGCTTCCTGGAGGATCTTGATCCCGGTTGCCGCGACCATGCCGAACATGGCAATGGCGGCGCCACCCAACACTGCAGGCGGAATCGAGGCCACCAGGTACGCCGCTTTCGGCAGCAGGCTGAGGGTGATCAGGAAGATACCGGCCATGATGGTTACCGAGCGGCAACGCACGCCGGTCATTTGCACCAGGCCAATGTTCTGGGCGAAGGAGGAGTGGGTGAAGGTGTTGAAAAAACCGGCGATAAAAGAAGCGCCTGCGTCACACAGCAAACCGCGACGCAGCATGCGCGGGGTGACTTCCTGATCGGTGATTTTGCCCAGCGCCAGGAACATCCCGGTGGACTCGACAAAAATGATCACCACCACCAGGCACATCGAAAGAATCGGTGCCAAATGAAACTCCGGCATGCCGAAGTGCAAGGGGGTGACAACCTGGAACCACGGCGTATTGTCCAGCCCGGAGAGGTCGACCATGCCGATGGCGCCTGACAGCACATAGCCCAGGGCCATGCCGATCAAGACCGACACATTGACCCAGAAGCCGCGCATAAAGCGGTTGATCAGCAGGATGGTGCCCAGCACCAGAGCCGCGATGGCCAGGTACACCGGCGAGCCGAATTGCGCCGCAGCACTGCCGCCACCGGCCCAGTTGACCGCAACGGGGAACAGCGACAGGCCGATCGAAGTGATGACAGTACCGGTGACCAGGGGAGGAAAGAAGCGCACCACCTTGGACATAAATGGCGCAATGATCATTCCGAAAAAGCCCGCGGCGATGGTCGCACCGAAGATCCCGGTCAAGCCGATACCCGGCATCCCGGCCATTGCCACCATGCTGCCAACGGCGGCAAAGCTGGCGCCCATCATGACCGGCATGCGAATACCCATGGGGCCGATACCCATCGACTGCACGATGGTAGCGACACCCGCCACCAGCAGGTCGGCGTTGATCAGAAACGCGATCTCTTCACGACTCAGGCCTGCAGCCTGTCCGATGATCAGCGGCACGGCCACGGCGCCGCCATACATCAGCAGCACATGCTGCAAACCGACCAGGATCAGTTGCAGCATGGGTAGCCGCGCCAGCGGGGGCGGGGCGGTCACGGCGGGTATGCGCGGTTCGGTTAAATCGGACATGCAACACCTCGGTCATTTTTATTGTTGTGAGCTAGTGGTGTGTTCTTGCGGCCGCAGCGGGGCTGCGACCGCAAAGGCGGTGCGTCAGTTGGTCCGTGCCCCTGCATTGATCCAGGCGCCGACCAGGTCGCGCTCCTGTTGCGTCATTTGCGTGATGTTGCCCAGCGGCATGATCGGCGTGACAACGGCCTGAGCCTGAATGCGCGGGGCCATCAGCTGGATCTGTTGCGCGGTGTCGAACATCACGCCTGCCGGAGCCGCACTGAACAACGGGCTGCTGGGGGTGGCGGAATGACAGACCGTGCAGCGCTCCTGGATCACCTTGTGGACTTGTTCAAAATCGACGGTGGCCACTGGCGCTGCCGCGGGTGCCTGTGCCGGTGCCGCTGGCGGAGCATCTGCAGCCTTGACGCCGCCCAGGGCGGTTTCCGGCAGCGGTTGGTACTTGATCACCTTGGCGGTTTCTGGCGCTGTCGACACAGGCTTTGGACCGGTAACGTAAGCCAGGCAAATCATGCCCAGGGCTGCGACCGGCAGGGTCCAGGCATATTTGTGGCTGTCGTGGCGGGTGTTGAAGTAGTGACGTACCAGCACTGCCAGCACCGCAATCCCGGCCAGGATCAACCAGTTGTACTGGCTGCCATAGGTGCTCGGGAAGTGGTTGCTGATCATGATGAACAGCACCGGCAAGGTGAAGTAGTTGTTGTGTCGCGAACGCAGCAGGCCTTTGGCCGGCAGTGCCGGGTCAGGGCTGCGGCCTTCCTTGATCGCGGCTACCAGGGCACGTTGTGCCGGCATGATGGTGCGGAATACGTTCCCGACCATGATGGTGCCGATAATGGCGCCCACGTGCAGGTAGGCACCGCGCCCGCTGAACACTTTGCTCAGGCCGAACGCTGCTGCAACCAGCAGCACAAACAGGACGAAACCGAGCAACGCCGGGCGTTTGCCCAGGGCGGAGTCGCACAGAAAGTCGTAAACGAACCAGCCGGCAATCAGCGAGCCGATACCGATGGCAACCGCTTCAGGGCCGCTCATGCTGCTGCCTGGAGCAATCAGGTACAGCGCGGGGTTGAAGTAGAACACCAGACAGAGCAGGGCGATGCCCGACATCCAGGTGAAATAGGCTTCCCATTTAAACCAGTGCAGGTTTTCCGGCATGGTGGGTGGGGCCAGTTTGTATTTTTCGAGGTGGTAAATACCGCCGCCGTGAATCGCCCATAGATCGCCAGCAAGGCCATCCTTGGGGTTGGCCCGGTTAAGGTTGTTCTCCAGCCAGACGAAATAAAACGACGCGCCAATCCAGGCCACACCGGTAATCATATGAATCCAGCGCACGCTCAGATTCAGCCATTCCATTAGATGTGCTTCCACAGTCTTTACCTCTTGCCCGTCACTCTTTTGTGAGTGTTGGACCTTCTCTTATTGGTGGGGGGCGAGGAACAGCAACTGATCCTCTTTAAAGAAATGCTCATCGCAGTTATTGCCGCTGCCACTGCGATCAACCACCAGGAAGTCATCCCGCTTTTCGATCGTCAGCACCGGGTGGTGCCAGACGCCGCGATGGTAATTGATGCCCTGCCTGCCATTACTGACAAAGGCGCGGACCAGGTCCGATACAGGTTCATCGCCAACGGGCGCGACCACGATCAGAAAGGGGTTGCCGAGCAGCGGTATAAAAGCCTGGCTGCCCAGCGGATGGCGCTCCAGCATGCGTACGGTAAATGGCATGTCCTGCGCCTCGGCGCGGAAAATGCTGATGATCGCCTTGTCCTCTGGCGTAGCCGTTTCGACCTCGGCCAGACGGTGAAAGCGCATGGTCGAACCGTTATTGATCATGAAGTGGTCGCTGCCATCGGTTTCAATCACGTCACCGAAAGGGGCGAAGGCTTCTTTGGTCAGAGGTTCAATCATCAATGTGCGCATGGTGGTCTTCTTATTCGGGTTTCTGTGGTGTCAGTTTTGTCGCTATCGCGGGTAAGCCCGCTCCCACAGGATGAATACATTTCAAATGTGGGAGCGGACTTGCCCGCGATGGGTGCAGCGCTTATTTGGCGACTTTGCCCAATACGCGGATGCGGCTTACACCACCATCCGGGAACAGGTTGAGGCGAATGTGGGTGATCGGGCCGAGGTTTTTCAGTTGCTCGCTGTAGGTGTGTTCAGCGTGCATTTCCATTTTTTGGCTCGGCAGCAGTTCACGCCAGAACAGCGACTGGGTTTCGATCTGGCTGTCGGTACCGCCCTTGACGTACGCGCCCTGGATCGAGCAGCTGTCCGGGTAGTTGCCCTTGAAGTGCAGGGTGTCGACGATGATTTTTTCGATCTCGCCCGGGTGGCCCAGCGCGACGATGACCCAGTCATTGCCCGGGGTACGACGACGTGCGGTTTCCCAGCCATCGCCCATATTGATGCCGCGGCCAGGGTTGAGGATGTTGCTCATGCGTCCGAAGTGTTCGTCGGAGCAGGCGAGGGCGCGGCCACCGTTGAGAGCTGCGGCCAGATCGACCTGCTCGTTGTCGCCTACTGCCGACCAGTCACGGAACGGCACGCCGTACACGCGCAGACGCGCTACGCCGCCATCCGGGAAAATGTTGAAGCGCAGGTGGCTGAAGGCCTGGTCATTGTTGATTTCGTGGTAGTGATGGCTGTTGCCCTGCAGCTCGACGGCCGACAGTACTTCCACCCACTGGGTGTTTTCATTCGGTTCGCCCGAGGCCAGGAAGCAGGCTTCCAGCGAGGCCGATGGTGGAAAGTTGCCGGTGAAGAATGAAGTGTCGATGTCCACACCCTTGATCGAGCCCGGAACGCCAAGACGGATGACGGCACTGTCATAGCCTTCGAAGCGCTTGCGGCGGGACTCCCAGCCGTCCATCCACTTGCCGTTGTCATCGAAAACGCCCTCCTTCCATACGGCCGGGGTCGGCTGGAACATGCGGTTGGCGTCGGCAAACCAGTCATCGGTTACCGAAACGATTTTGGTGCCCAGGCGGGCATCGGCCAGGTTGACGAACTTCTCGAAAGGTACGGCGTAAGCTTTCATTCTTCTTGTCTGCCTTTAAATGAGTGGCTGGAGATGCGTCATCGGCGGGTGCCGGTTCGGCTTAGAGCTGGAGTAATCGGAACAGGGCGATCTTGTTGATTTCTGCCAACGCGCACTTGAACTCGACGTCTGCCGGGTTATGGATGCGGGTTTCGAACGCGGCGAGGATCTGGTGCCGGTCGCTGCCTTTTACCGCCATGATGAAGGGAAACTTGAACTTGGCTTTGTAGGCCTCGTTCAGCTCGGTGAAGCGTTGAAACTCTTCGGCCGTGCATTGGTGAATACCGGCGCCAGCCTGTTCATTGGTGCTGGCTTCGGTCAGTTGGCCCTGGACGGCTGCTTTGCCGGCCAGGTCAGGGTGAGCGTTGATCAATGCCAGCTGGCTGGCGTGATCGGCGCTCAACAAAATGTCACTCATGCGCTGGTGCAGGGTTTCGATCTGGTCGACGCTGCTGTCCAGGCCCAGGTCGTAGGCCTTTTCGGCAACCCAGGGCGAGTGTTCGTAGATATCGGCAAAAGCCGCCACGAAGGCTTCACGGCTCAGTTGTGAAGGCTTGAGGGTCTTGAAGGCGCTCATTTGGCGGTCTCGGCAACAAAAGGGTGGGTGGCGTGCCAGTGGCGGGCAATGTCCACGCGGCGGGTGAACCAGACCTGTTCGTGGCCCTTGGCGTACTCAATGAAACGCTTGAGGGCGGCCAGGCGCGCAGGGCGGCCAATGAGGCGGCAATGCAGGCCGATGGAAAGCATCTTCGGCGACTCTGCGCCTTCGGCGTACAGCACATCGAAAGCATCCTTGAGGTACTGGAAAAATTGCTCGCCGGTGTTGAAGCCCTGCACCTGGGTAAAGCGCATGTCATTGGTATCCAGGGTATAGGGGATCACCAGATGCGGTTTGCCGGTGGGATTGTTGGGTTCCCAGTAGGGCAGGTCGTCGTCATAGGTATCGCAGTCGTACAAAAAGCCGCCTTCTTCCATCACCAGGCGCCGGGTGTTGGGACCGGTGCGGCCGGTGTACCAGCCCAGCGGGCGTTCGCCGCTGATTTCGGTGAGGATGCGGATGGCTTCGAGCATGTGTTCACGCTCTTGCGCTTCATCCATGTACTGGTAGTCGATCCAGCGATAACCGTGGCTGCAGATCTCGTGCCCGGCCTCGACCATGGCGCGGATCACATCCGGATGGCGCTGGGCGGCCATTGCCACGGCAAACACCGTGAGCGGAATATCGAACTCGCGAAACAGCTTGAGGATGCGCCACACGCCTGCACGGCTGCCGTACTCATACAGCGACTCCATGCTCATGTTGCGCTCGCCCTGCAATGGTTGGGCTGAGACCATTTCCGACAGAAAGGCTTCAGACTCCTTGTCACCGTGCAGGATGTTGCGCTCGCCGCCTTCTTCGTAATTGAGAACAAAAGACAGGGCGATGCGGGCGTTGCCCGGCCAATGCGGATGTGGAGGGTTTGGACCGTAACCAATCAGGTCGCGTGGGTAGTCAGCGCTCACTGCAGTCTTCCTTATTGTTCGTGGTAACAGTCGATTGGCCAGACCTGGCGTCACTGCGATGAGCTGATTGTATACAACTTTACATTTTATTTGTAACCCTGATTTTTGCTATTTCTACCACGATTTGTACAGAAAGAGTACTTGCAAGAAACCTGCCTGATTGGTCAGTTTATGGGCGAAAGGTCTCTAAGGACTGCGGCTTTGACGATTAATGCCGTGCAGGCCCCGTAGCTTCGGGGGATGCGCAGATTGTCATTTTTAATTGTGTACAATTTTTTTGATAAATGTCTTAATCGTGTCTTCGCCGAGCCTTTTGGTGCGCCAAAAGAGGGCGGCAGCCGTTTTTTTCACGACTCGGGAGGTCGCACAATCAATGGGACGTTTGACTACGCACGTTTTGGATGCCGCACACGGCTGCCCGGGCAGCTCGATCAAGGTCGAGCTGTATCGGGTTGAAGGTTCGGGGCTGGAGTTGGTCGCTACAGCCCTGACCAACAGCGATGGCCGTTGCGACGCGCCGTTGCTGGAGGGGGAGGCCTACCGTTCCGGGGTTTACCAGGTGCAGTTCAGTGCCGGTGATTACTACCGCGCACGGGGTGTGAAATTGCCGGAGCCGGCGTTTCTGGATGTGGTGGTACTGCGTTTCGGGATCAGCGCCGAGCAGGATCACTACCATGTACCGCTACTGATTTCGCCGTACAGCTACTCGACCTATCGCGGTAGCTAATCGTTTTCGATCTGCGCATGTGGTTATTTGCCCGCTCACACTGCGGGCTTTTTTTTGCCTGTCTAAATGCCATGTCCGTAGCAGCAACTGTCTTGCCCAGTCATTTACGTTCGCCATGCTGTGCCGTCGCGCAGCATGGCGTTAAGCCGGATC
>NZ_WIVQ01000106.1:0-15749 GCF_009600545.1 Pseudomonas sp. FSL R10-1339
ATCGCGAGCAAGCACGCTCCCACATGGTATGCGGCGGTGTCCATCTCCCCTGGAAGTTTACGTGTTTGAATTAACCAGCTATCTGGGTCTGTTCCTCGCCGCCTTTGGCGCAGCATCGCTGCTGCCCATGCAGTCGGAAGCCGTGTTGGTCGGCATGCTGCTGTCAGGCAAATATGCAGCCCTGACCCTGCTGGCTGTCGCCACCCTGGGCAATGTGCTGGGCTCGGTACTGAATTGGCTGTTGGGCCGCTCGGTGGAACGCTTTCGGCACAAACGCTGGTTTCCGGTCAGCGAGCAAAAGCTCGACAGGGCCCAGCAGTTCTATCTGCGTTACGGGCGCTGGTCACTGCTGCTGAGTTGGATGCCGATTATCGGCGATCCGCTGACCATGATCGCCGGGGTCATGCGCGAACCGCTGTGGAGTTTCGTGCTGATCGTCACCCTGGCCAAAGGTACCCGGTACCTGCTACTGACCGCGGCAACCCTGGGCTGGTCCTAGCAACCAGCCTGCGGGGTGTCAAACCGGCTCTGCGGCGATGCGGTTTTCCATGGCCGGAGGGTATTCAGGCAGCCAGGACAGGGGCATCAGCTGATTGTACTTTTGAAAGAACGAGGACTGGATCCGCCCGCGAATCGGCTCAAGCTGCTCAATCAGCTGCGTCAGTGCCTGCTGTTGCAAAGCCAGGTTCACTTCATCCTCGGCCGTATTGCTGTCGGGCAGTGCCAGCGACTGCAACACAATACTGTCACTGAAGTAAGCCGGCACCCGCCGACCATTACGGTGCAGCTGGTTTTCGGCGCGATAGCATTGCACAAGCCCCGCCATGACCATTTCGGCCTTGTTCAGGCCACTGGCCAGGCGCGGTTTCAGATTGCGTTTTTCGTCCAGA
The DNA here is from genome assembly GCF_009600545.1 of Pseudomonas sp. FSL R10-1339. Taxonomy (NCBI): domain Bacteria; kingdom Pseudomonadati; phylum Pseudomonadota; class Gammaproteobacteria; order Pseudomonadales; family Pseudomonadaceae; genus Pseudomonas; species Pseudomonas sp. FSL R10-1339. The sequence continues at coordinate 891 of NZ_WIVQ01000106.1, forward strand.
ACTGACTGATACCTCACCAGTTGCTCATTGCAGGCCAGCACATCGGACTCCAGCTGTTCAAGGAACTCATGCTTGAGTGCCATCAGTTCGTTGCGTACATCTGCAATTTCGTCCTGGTACACACCCAGTGCTTCGTTGCGACGCTTCTGCTGTTTGCCATACCCGGCGTGATTTTGCGAACGCAAGGCGCACAATTCAGCCTCGCGCTCCCGTGCGCGGTATTCCAGACGTTGCAGGCGTACGGCGTAATTGTTCAGCAGGTCCTGTGCCGCCCGCTCGAACGCCTGATCAAATTCGCCGCAACGTTTTACCGTGCCAACAATATCCAGTGCTGTCAGGCGGGTTTGCACCAGGGCGATGCGCGCCTCGGCCCAGGCCAGCACCTTGTGCCGTTCTGACTCAAGGGTCGTGCGGATCTGTTCTTCAATGGCCGTCAGCCGGGTGGCTTCCACAGGGGGATAGCCTTGCTCGCCATGGCGCCGGGCTTGCTCGACGATATTCAGCTCACGCTTGAGGCTTTCAAATTCAAGCGGTACCAGAAAAGGGTTATCCACGTGAGCACGGCTGCGCTCAGCCTGCCCCAAAATATTCAACAGCTTTTTGAATAACTGCATGGCGTTCGCTCCGCTAAACCCTTGATCTCAACAGCCGGCACTTCAGATTAATATCATCATGCCAATGCCTTTGCATAACAACAATAGATTAGTAGCACTTTGACATCTGCACAGCCAAAACCGTGGAAAAACAGCGTTATGGCGAATGATTCCTGATGCCAAATCTATAAGCTGACAGGCCTGTCAAGTTTATAAAAATTTATCCTGGCCACCCTGCAACGAAATACTATTTCAAGCAAATGCCTGCAAAATCCTGAAAAGACGGCACTTTTAACCACAAAAATCAGTTTAGTTTCGATATTAAAAAAAACAAAAAAATACACAAAATCTGAAATCAAAATGAAACAGCCCCCCTCTACCTTTGCAACCTGTCACTTGAGACAGGTTCTGGGCATTTCTTCTGCGTCCTGGCAAACCGCAAGTGAAAACCTGAACGGATGTTCAGCTTTTTGATCCCCTCTGTGGATTGGAGTACACGCAATGCGAAGCTGGGAAGAACCCAAGAAAAAGCGTCTGCATATCGAAATCATCCCGATGATCGACGTGATGATGTTCCTGCTGGTGTTTTTTGTATTGATCAGTCTCAACGTGATACCCGCACTCGGCATCAAGACCCAGTTGCCAGGTGCCGCTCATGCGCAGCAGCTCAAGCCGCAAAACAAGGCGGTCATCACCCTGGGCCTGGACGAGCGCCTGCAACTGGATGGCAAGGATCTGAACCAGAGCGATCTGGTGGCTCAACTCAAGGCCATGGAAAACCCTGACGAAAAGATGGTGATCATCCTCAACAGCGATGCAGGTGTTGAGGTGGCGCGTCTGGTCAGCGTGATGGATGTGCTCAAGGGCAGCGGCTTCTCGTCTGTCTCCATTGCGACGCGGAAGCTGTAGGCCATGTCGGTTTTTTTCAAATCACGCAAAGCCATCGCCTGTTTGCCGGCCATCTGCCTGCTGGCGGTGGCCGTCCATAGCAGCATGGACACGGACCTGAAAATCACGCCCAAATACGACGACAGCAGCGTCGAAGTGGCCCTGATAGATCTGGATGAACTGCTGCCTCCCCCTCCCGAGACTGAACCGGAGCCCGAGCAGGTCGCCGAGTTGCCACCACCGGAGGAGGAAGTGGTCGAAGCCGTGGAAATCGCGCCTCCCCCACCACCCAAACCCAAACCGCCAGCTCCCAGGCCGCCGCCACCCAAGCCCAAACCGCAGGTGGTCAAGGCCGTACCAACACCACCCAGGCCTCAACCTCTGCCTGTGCTGCAAGCGCCCACGCCTGCACCCGCTACGGCCCCCCCTGTAGCGCCAGCCAGATCGATTGCCCAGGCCCCGCGCGCCAACCCGGCAGACCTGGAGAGCCGCTATATCGCCCGGCTGCTGGCGGAGCTGGAGAAATACAAGCAATACCCGCGAGGTCGCGAGGCTTCACTGCAACGCCCGCAAGGCAATGTGGTGGTGTGGTTGCTGGTTGACCGTAGCGGCAAGGTGCTCGACTCGGGCATTGAAAAGAAGGCGACCAATATGCTGCTCAATCGTGCCGCACAAACCAGCTTGCAACGCCTCGATAAAGTTGTGCCCTTCCCCGAAGAAAGTTTCTCGGGCAAGGATAAATACCGTTTCAGCGCCACGCTTGTATACAACACAGAGCCATAACTAAAGCACGTCAGCTCTGACACTTACGCTTAGGGGAAACTGTTTTGAAACTCAATACTTTATTCGCAACGCTACTGGCCGTTGGGGTTGGCGGCTGGACGTTATCAACGCTCGCAGAAGATACCGTTGATATAGGCAAGGTCAATGTCACCGGACAGAGTCTGGGTAATGGGCTTATGGTCGAAGAAGACAGCGCCAAGGGCCGCTCGACCGTAACCAAGGAAGCGATGGACGAAATGGCACCGACTGCCAACGCCATCGACAAGCTCAAGTACACCCCCGGCATCAACGTTTCCAGCACCGACGCATCAGGGGTAAGCGGCACCAGTTTCACCATGCGCGGGATGAACTCCGACCAGGTCGGCGTCTCCTCGGACGGTATCCCGATCAACGATTCCGGGGACTATGCGGTGTATGCCAACCTGCTCGGCGACCCCGAAAACCTCGGCGAAGTCTTTGTCACCCAGGGTTCTTCGGAAATCGACGGCCCGCATATCGGCTCCAGTGGCGGCAACATTGGCCTGGTGACCATGCGCCCGACCAAGGACTTCGGCGTCTTTGTCAAACAGTCGGTCGGTTCCAACAGTTTGAACAAATCATTCGCGCGGATTAACACCGGCGATTTGAATGGTTTTAAAACCTTTGTCTCGGCGTCCCATACAGAAGGCGAAAAGTGGCGCGGCAAAGGCACCGTACGCGCCGACAGAGTTGAGTGGAACACCTTGTTCGAAGATGGCAACGGCAACTCGACCAATGCCATCTTCAAATACAGCACCCAGGAAAACTACAACTACAACACCCTGAGCAAGGCACAGTTCCAGAAGTCGGGCCGTGGCCTCGATTATGCCGAAATCCCGATCTACAACAGCAGCGGCAAGTTGACCCAGTACTACAAGATCAACCGCAACCCGTTTGAAAACGCATCAGCCACCCTGACCCAGCGCTTTCAGTTGCGTGACGACCTGGCGCTGACCATCGCGCCCTACTACTTCTGGTCCAATGGCGGCAGCTTCAGCGGCCAATCGGCGACCGGGCTGTCTTCGACCAGCGACAAGGCCGGCAACTTTGACCTCAGCGGACTGGCCTACGACACCTACTACCGCCCATCATGGACCGAGAGCTGGCGCCCTGGCGTGACCACCAAACTGAAATGGGACTTCAACGAAGCCCACAGCATCGATGTCGGCTACTGGTATGAACGCGCCCGCCAGCGCCAGACCCAGCCTTTTATCAGCATCACCGAAAACGGTACGCCGGATGATATCTGGGGCGACTACAACAGTGGCAACCAGCTCACCGACAAAAATGGCGCCACGGTACAGGGCCGTCACCAGTACACCGTCACCCCGGCACAGAAAATCTGGGCCCAGGACGTGTGGACGGTCACCCCTGACCTGACCCTCACAGGCGGCATTGCCTACCAGTACGTCGAACGCGATGGCAACAACCTCGGCAGCCTGTACAGCGCTCCCGAAAAGCGTGATGCCAGGTACCACGAGTTTTTGCCCAACTTCAGTGCGCGCTACCAGATCAACGAGCAGCACCAGGCGTTCTACAACGTCACCCGCAATATGCGTACGCCGCCCAACTACGTGCTTTACAACGCCGGCGACTCCATCAGCCTGGCCCCGGAACTGAGCTGGAACCAGGAACTGGGTTGGCGCTTCACTCAGGACGACATGCTGCTAAGTGCCACCCTGTTCCATATCTCGTACAAGGATCGCCAGCTGTCGACCACCAATGCCGACGGTGACTACGAAATGCTCAACGTCGGCAGCGTGGTCAACAAGGGCCTGGAGCTGGAGTGGAGCGGCCTGCTGCCCTACAACTTCAACTACTACACCTCTTACACCTATACCAGCGCCGAGCAGCAGGACGACGTGACCACACGCAACAAGGAACTGCCCACCTCCGGCAAGCAACTGGCCAACGTGCCGAAAAACATGCTCAACGCCAGCCTGGGTTACGACAACAAGCGCTACTACGGCAACGTGGCCGCCAAGTATGTGGGCAGCTACTACGGCGACCTGACCAACGACCAGGAAATCTCCGGGCGTACCACCTTCGATATCAACGCCGGGGTGCGCCTGCCGGTGGACAAGAAGATCCTCAAGTCGGCGGCCATCCGCGTTTCGATGCTCAACGTGTTTGACAAGGAGTACCTGTCATCGGCGCGCACCGTGGTGCTCAACGCTGCACCGGTCAACGGCGTCAGCGCCGCCACGCCTTACTACAACGTCGGTGAAGAACGCACTGCCATGGTCTCTTTCGAAGCCAGCTTCTGACCCCCGCACCCGGGCCTGCCAGCACGACAGGCCCGGGTCATGAACGTATTTAGAGGACACCCCGAATGAACATGAATCTGCTCCACGACATCACCTTCTACGTCATGTACGGCGCCGCTGCCCTGGCCGCTTTTGTGGTCGTCGAACGCTGCATCTTCTTCAGCTACTCGCTGCGCAAGGCGCGCCAGTTGGTGCCTGCGGTCAATGGCAAAGTCCGCAGCATCGCCGACCTGCCTGCCGGGCTGACCGCACGCGACAGCCTGCCCCTGCAACTGCTCTCGCAGATCTACGACGGCCGTCGCCAACTGTATTCGCACCAGGAGCTTGAAGACCTCGGCCAGGCCATTTACATCTCCATGCGCGGCAAGCTGTCCCACAGCCTGTGGATCCTCGAAGCCGTGGTCGCCGGTGCGCCGCTGCTGGGCCTGCTCGGCACCATCATGGGCATCATCGACACCTTCAAGGCACTGGCCGAGGCCGGTGTTTCCGATCCGGGCGAAGTGTCCCGTGGCATCGGTACAGCCCTGTATGCCACCGCACTGGGGATCTCCATCGCGCTGGTGGGCATGGTCTTCAATAGCCATCTGCAAGATCGCCTTGAACTGATCAATGACCACCTCAAGATGCTTTTGCTGCGCGCAGGCCTGGGCACGCAATACGTCACCTCGTCAGCACCTGCCGTCGCCACTGCTGGCCAGCCACGTACCGCCTGACCGGCACCAAGGAGCTTGCATGTCGAATCTTCTCTCGCGTCTGCGCAGTGCCAGCCTGGTCATCCCGGCAGCATTGGTGCTGGGCGCCTGCCAGCAACCGGTCAAGCCGGTCGCTATCAATATTGCCGCGATCAACGATTTTCACGGCAATCTGGCCGCCACCCCGTTCACCTATGCCGATGCCACGGCGCCGACTGGCAAGGTGTCACTCAAGGCCGGGGGCATCAACGCCCTGAGCGGCGTGGTTGGCGAACTGCGCAACAGCGACCCGCAACTGCTGCTGATTGGCGCGGGCGACATGATCGGCGGCAGCCCGCCGATGTCTTCGATGTGGGCCGATGAGCCGACGCTCGAAGCCCTCGGCGAACTGGGGCTCAAGTTCAGTGTGGTTGGCAACCATGAACTGGATCTGGGCAAACTGGAGTTGCAACGCCAGATCAATGGCGGCTGCGTGTCGCCGCGCCCGGACAAGGCCTGCCAGTTTGACAACAACTACAGCGGCACGCGCTTCCCCTATATGGCGGCCAACCTGATCGACGCGCAAACCGGCAAACCACTGCTGCCTGCTTACCGTATCGAGCAGGCCAACGGCGCCAAAATCGCCTTTGTCGGCGCGGTGTTGCGCGACCTCCCGGCCTATGTAAGCCAGCAGAGCATGGACGGTCTGTACACCATTGACGAGGCCGAGGCGATCAACGCGCAACTGCCCGAACTGCGCAAACAAGGGGTGGATGCCGTAGTCGCGGTGATCCACCAGGGCGGTGAAACCACCGAACGCTTCGACCAGCAGGATTGCAGCCAGCTCAAGGGCGATATCGTCGATGTGGCCAGGCGTCTGGACCCGCAAATCAAAGTGGTGGTCACCGCTCACACCCACCAGGGCTACCTGTGCCGCCTGGGCGACAAGCTGATCACCCAGGGCAGCTCGTTCGGCCGCCTGCTGACCCATATCACCCTCACCGTGGACCCGGTCAACCACCAACTGCTCGATGCAAAGGCACAAAACATCGTGGTCGACCCCGCGCGCTACACGCCGCTGCCAGAAATTGCCGCGCTGCAGGCCGATATTGAAGCGCGCAGCAACGAACACCTGAACAAACCCGTGGCCCGTATCGCCACCCGCGAAATCAACCGCACCCTCAACGACGCTGGAGAATCGGCCATGGGCGACCTGATCGCCGATGCACAACTGCACGCCACCCGCGCCCTGGGTGCACAGGTGGCACTGACCAACCTGGGCGGCATCCGCACCGACCTGATGCTCGAACCCGGCCAGCAGCACCTGACCTATGGCCAGGTAGCCTCCGTACAACCGTTCAACAACACCCTGAACATCCTTACCCTCAGCGGTGCCCAGCTCAAGCAATTGCTGGAGCAGCAATGGCAGAACAACGGCTTCGGTTTTTATCCCCTGCAGCCATCGGCCACCCTCAGCTATCGCTGGGATGCCAGCAGGCCCCAGGGCCAGCGGATCATCGCCGACAGCCTGAAAATCGATGGCAAACCGGTGCTACCCGAGCAGACCTACCGGATCACGGTCAACTCGTTTATGGCCGGGGGCGGTGACAACTTCAGCGTACTCAACCAAGCCAGCCAGCGGGTGGATACCGGCCTCAACGATCTCCAGGCACTGGTCGATTATCTGCAAGCCCAGGACCGCGCCGGGCAGCCAGCGGGAGCAAGCACGCCACAACAACGGATTGAAAAAGTTGCCCAGACCCTGGCTGACGTCACCGCGAGCAACGCCCCATGAACCGCAGCCCCGAAGCTCAGGCGCAGTACGAGCGCCTGTTACCTGAAGCGATCGCCGCAGCCCGGGCAGCCTGGTGCCCGCACTCGAACTTCCCGGTGGGTGCGGCGCTGCTCACCGCCGATGACCGGATCATTCGCGGCTGCAACGTCGAGAACGCCTCATACGGCCTGACCAACTGTGCCGAACGCGGCGCCCTGTTCAGCGCCATTGCCCAGGGCCATGCACCTGCCAGCTTCAAGGCGATGCTGGTGTATGCCCCGAACGTGGCGCTGATCTCCCCGTGCGGCGCCTGCCGTCAGGTCATGCACGATCTGATGAGCCCTCACTGCGTGGTGTATTGCGTCGGCCACGAAGCGGCGGCGGCACGCGAGTGGACGGTCGAGCAATTGCTGCCCGGTGTCTTCGGTTTCTGAACCGGTGCGACCTTGATGCGTGACATACGGGAATCTGGTCAATGAGTTTCATTGGAGTGGTGGTATTGATTCTCCTGGCGGTGCTGCTGTCCAGCAACCGCCGGGCAATCAAGTTGCAGACCGTAGTCGGGGCATTTGTATTGCAGGCAGGCCTGGGTGCCTTCGCCCTCTATGTGCCATGGGGCCAGGCAACGCTGGCTGCGATCAGCGATTCGGTTGCCCTGCTGCAAGACTATGGCAATGAAGGCATCAGCTTTGTCTTCGGCCCTCTGGCAGGTAGCAAAATGAGCGAAGTGTTTGGCAGCCAGGGCTTTGTTTTTGCGATCAAGGTGCTGCCGCTGATTGTGTTTTTCAGCAGCTTTATCGCCATCCTTTACTACCTGGGCATCATGAGTGTGGTGATCCGCGTGATTGGCGGCGGCTTGCAGCGGGTGCTGGGCACCAGCCGTACCGAGTCGATGTCGGCCACGGCGAATATATTTGTCAGCCAGTCCGAAGCGCCCATTGTGGTGCGCCCGTTTCTGGACGGTATGACCCGCTCTGAACTGTTCGCGGTGATGGTCGGCGGCATGGCTTCGGTCGCAGGTTCGGTGCTGATCGGCTATGCCAGCCTGGGCGTGGAGCTTAAATACCTGATTGCCGCCAGTTTTATGGCTGCCCCCGGCGGTTTGCTGATGGCCAAGCTGATGGAGCCGCAAACCGCTGAACCGCGCGACAACTTCAGTGACATCGAGGTATACCCCGACGATAAACCGGCGAATGTCATCGACGCCGCCGCAGTGGGGGTCAGTAACGGCCTGCAACTGGCCCTTAATGTGGGCGCGATGCTGCTGGCCTTTATTGCCCTGATAGCCATGCTCAACGGCATCCTGGGCTGGGTGGGCAACTGGTTCGGTTTTGCCCACCTGAGCCTGCAACTGATTCTTGGCCATGTGTTTGCGCCACTGGCTTTTGTCCTCGGCGTACCGTGGAGCGAGGCCATGACGGCAGGCAGTTTTATCGGCGAAAAACTGGTGCTCAACGAGTTCGTCGCCTATGTCGATTTCGCGGCCTATCTTGACCCGGTCCAAGCCGCTGCCAAAGGCATCCAGGTACTGTCGGGGCCCACCCAGGTGATCGTCACCTTTGCCCTGTGCGGTTTTGCCAACCTGTCGTCGATCGGCATCCTGCTCGGCAGCCTGGGCGTCATGGCGCCCTCGCGGCGTCAGGATATCGCCCGCCTGGGCCTGCGCGCAGTAATTGCCGGAACCCTGTCCAATCTGATGAGTGCTGCGTTGGCGGGGGTGTTTATTTCCCTGTGAAGCCCGCCCCCATAAACAAGCCTGCATCCCCCCTCACAGACCTTTATGCCTGGATAGACTGCCAATGAAACTGCTGCGTACCCATTTACTGATCGTCGTCTGCACCCTGCTGCTGACCGCCTGCGCCAATCATGTCGAGCCTGAAGCTGGCCGGGTCTCGCTAATGACCTGGAACGTCGAAAACCTGTTCGACACCGAGCACGACAACGGCAAGGACGACTTCGCCTACCTGCCCCTGAGCGTCAAGCGCGCGCACCCGGAGTACCTGGCCAGCTGCACAAAAATCGAAGTCCCGGCGTGGCGCAAGGAGTGTGAAGAAAACGACTGGACCCCGACTTTGCTCGATGAAAAACTCAAGCGCCTCAGCGCCGTGATCAAACAGATCAATCAAGGCTGCGGGCCGGATATCCTGATGCTCAACGAAGTTGAGAACATCAAGGTTGTCGAGCAACTCAATGCCCGCCTGAACACGTCCGGCTACCAGACCCGCGTACTGATCGAGGGCTGGGACGAGCGCGGTATCGACACCGCAGTACTCAGCCGTTTGCCTCAATGGGACACCGCCCGCCTGCATCCAGTGCCCTACCAGGCGCTGGGGAATGATGACCCGGCACGGGTGAGCAAAACCCGGGGCATTCTCGAAGTTCGCCTGTTGTTGCCTGATGGCCAGAAAGCGGCGATTTTCTCCCTGCACCTGCCCTCAGGCGGTGCCCCGGGCTACCTGCGCCAGCAGGCCGTCGCCTACCTGGCCCGGCTCAAGCGCGAACTGCCGGACGATGTACTGCCCATTGTCGGCGGCGACTTCAATATCAATGCCGGCGAAGAACAGCAGCACGGCTATATCGCCAAAGACCTGGCCAGCACCTGGGCGGTGTCCCAGTTCATCGGCTGCGCGGGCTGCAAAGGCAGTTACTACTACCACAGCAAACGCGAGTGGTCGTTCTTCGACATGCTTCTGTTCCCGCCACAGATGACCGCTGCCAGCGGTTTCAATGGCTGGCAGGTTGATCCGCAGAGCATTCGCCTGGTGTACAGCAGCCCTTATCAGGTCAACCGCTGGGGCACCCCGGCACGCTTCGATGGCGCCCGTCATGCCCAGGGCGTATCGGATCACTGGCCGTTGTACGCCGAGATTTTCCGCATAGCGCCCCCTGGCAATTGACCTATGCTGTGTCGTCAGCCGCAGCCCTCTCCTGTCGTGATAAATCAGGTACTCGATGAGCAACCCGAAAGTAAAGATCCGCCGCAAAAACGTCGAAAAAATCCTTTTGGCCGCAGAGAAAGTCTTCGCCGAACAAGGCTATGCCGGGACCAAGATGGCCGATATCGCCCTGCAAGCCGCACTGCCGCGCTCCAACCTGCACTACTACTTTTCCACCAAGGACGAGCTGTACCGCGAAGTTCTGGTCAACCTGCTGGACACCTGGGGGCTGGAAGGTGCCTGTTTCGAAAAGTTCGACGACCCGCGGGTGGTGCTCACCAGCTACATCATGGAAAAGATGAACCATTCACGCACCCGTCCCCACGGCTCCAAACTGTGGGCCAACGAAATCATGCGTGGTGCACCGATGTTCCAGGACATGCTCGATGAGCATATGGCCAAGGGTGCCAAACTCATGGAGCAGAAAATACGCCAGTGGGTGGACGAAAAACGCATCAACCCGGTGGAGCCTTCAGCGTTGTTGTACATGATCTGGGCCTCGACCCAGCACTATGCCGACTTCGACTATCAGGTCTGCGCACTCAACGGCCATCAGCCGCTGTCCGACCAGCAATACCATCAGGCGGTACAGACCATCACCTCGGTAATATTGCGCGGGGTGGGGCTGAGCCTGTAGAAACTCAGTTGACGATCAGGCCCTCCTGTGGGAGCGAGCCTGCTCGGTTTTGCTGGTCAGCGTTGCATGCCCCAGCGCTTGACCGTGACCCGCTCCAGGGTATCGAACACCAGGTTCTCCACCAGCAGGCCGATCAGAATCACCACCGCCAGCCCGGCGAACACCTTGTCGGTGTACAGCTCGTTGCGGTTCTGGAAGATATACCAGCCCAGGCCGCCCTTGCCGCTGGTGGCACCAAACACCAGCTCGGCGGCGATCAGCGTGCGCCAGGCAAAGGCCCAGCCGATTTTCAGACCGGCAAGGATCGAAGGCAGCGCCGCCGGAATAAGAATAAACAGCACAAAGCGAATTCCCTTCAGCCCGTAATTGCGCCCGGCCATGCGCAGGGTCTCCGACACCCCGAGAAACCCGGCATAGGTGTTCAGGGCCAGGGCCCAGAGCACCGAATGCACCAGCACGAAAATCAGGCTGTTCTGCCCCAGGCCGAACCACAGCAGCGCCAGCGGCAACAGGGCAATCGCCGGCAGCGGGTTGAACATCGAAGTCAGGGTACTCAGCAGATCACGGCCCAACTGAGTCGAAACCGCTAGCGTGGTCAGGGCAAACGCCAGCACGATGCCGATCAGATAGCCCTTGAGCAGTACCACCAGGGAAATACCCACCTTGCTCAGCAACTCGCCGCTGATAAGGCCGTCATACAGCGCACTGGCTGTTTGCAAAAACGTCGGCAGCAGCAGGTCGTTGTCCTGATAGCGCGCCACCAGTTGCCAAAGCACAGCCAGCACAATCAGGATCAGACTTTTACGTAACCAGCCCTGCTGCCACAGACGCTGGCTCAACGGCAATTGGCGCTCCAGCGGCACACTTAGCAGCGGTTCCAGGACCACTTCATATTCCTGGCGTACAGATGATGATTGATTCATCGGACAATCCTCCACAGCTCAATAAGCGATACGGATATCGGCGAAATTCAGCGGTTGTTCGTCGGTACCGGCGTGCGCTTCATCAAACAGCAGCCGATGGATGCGCTGCGCCGTGTGCTGAAATTGCGCACCGCCAAGGCTGTGCAGGTTGTACTGATGGCTGTTGATCTCGGCCCGCACCCGCCCCGGATGCGGCGACAGCAGCAGGATACGGTTGCCGACCACCAGCGCCTCTTCGATGGAGTGGGTGACAAACAGCAAGGTAAAGCGCACCTCCTCCCAGAGCAGCAGCAATTCTTCCTGCATCTTGCGTCGGGTCAGGGCGTCGAGAGCTGCAAAGGGTTCGTCCATCAACAGGATTTTCGGCTGCATGGCCAGGGCACGGGCAATCGCCACCCGGGCCTTCATGCCACCGGACAAGGTGTGCGGGTAAGCATCGGCAAATGCCGCCAGACCGACCTTGTCCAGATAATGCAGGGCCCGCTCCTCGGCCTCGCGCCGAGGCAAGGTTTTCGACGCCAGCAACGGGAACATCACGTTTTGCTTGAGCGTTTTCCAGGGTGGCAACTGGTCGAACTCCTGGAACACCACCATGCGGTCAGGCCCCGGGGCGGTGACGGGTTGGCCCTGCAGGCGGATCTGCCCTTCACAGGGAGCATGAAAACCGGCCACAGCCTTGAGCAAGGTCGACTTGCCGCATCCCGAAGGGCCAAGCAGGATAAAACGGTCGGCCGGATCGATTTCAAAGCTGACCTGATGAGTCGCCCGCACCACACGCTGCGGCGTGCGGTATTCAAGGCTGACCTGGTCGACCGACAACAGGGCTGGCCCTGTTGCATTCAAGTGGCTGGCCGTGTGGCCTTGCACCGAGGCATTCATTATTGTCAGCTCCCCTGCAACGGTTTTGCGTCCTGGAAGAAGTAATCCTTCCAGGAGTCAGGTTTATTTTTGATCGCACCCACGCGGTACAAGAACTCGGCCAGCGGATAGGTATTTTTCGGCGTTACGCTGAACTCGTACTGCGGGTTGTCGATGATTTTAAGCAACTCGGCGCGGTCGATATTGGCCTTGGTCACGCGGATATAAGTGTCAGCGGCCGCGCCCTTGTCGTTCTGGGCAAACTCGGCGGCTTCAGCCAGGGCCTCGATAAAGGCCTTGTAGGTTTTCGGGTTGTCGCTACGGAACTTCTCGGTGGCAAACAGCACCGTTGGGGAATTGGGGCCGAGCAAGTCGTAGGTGTTGAGCACCACATGCACATTTGGATTTTTCAGCGCCTGATCCTGGAACGGCGGGTTGGAAAAATGCCCGCTCAGCTCCGTACCACCTGCGATCAGCGCAGCGGTGGCATCCGGATGCGGGACGGCGATGGTGTACTTGTCCAGCCGGTTGAAGTCCTTGTCGCCCCACTGTTTGGCAGCGGCGTATTGCAGGAAGCGCGACTGCACTGAAACGCCCACGGCCGGTACCGCGATACGGTCTTTTTCGGTGAAGTCGGCGATGGTTTTGACCTGCGGGTTATTGCTCAGCAGGTAGTACGGGAAGTTGCCCAGCGAGGCCACGGCCTTGACGTTCTGCCTGCCATGGGTGCGGTCCCAGATGGTCAACAGCGGGCCGACGCCGGCCCCGGCAATATCGATGGAGCCGGACAACAAGGCATCATTGACTGCCGCGCCACCTGACAACTGAGTCCAATCGACCTTGATATCGATGCCCTCCTCCTTACCGTGCTTCTCGATCAGGTTTTGATCGCGCACCACGTTGAGCAACAGGTAAACAATGCCGAACTGCTCGGCGATACGGATTTCGCCTTCGGCATGGGCGACGTTCGGTGCCACGAGGCTGCCGGCAAGCAGACTAAGGCTCAGGCCCAGACTTGCGGCCACGGTTTTGATGGATGCGGGCATGGCAATGCTCCTTGAAATGAGTCAATCAGAAAGGCGCGTTGCCCTGGATGGTGGTGCGATACAGCTTGCAGCGCAGATGGCTTGGGCATCCGGCGGCGAGATGGATCAGCGAACGGTTGTCCCAGAACACCAGGTCATGGGGCTGCCACTGATGGCGATAGATGTTCTGCTCCTGCACGCTATGGGCGTAGAGCTCGGCCAGTAACTGCCGGCTCTCGTCCTCGGGCAGGCCGACAATGCGAGTGGTAAAGCCCTCACTGACAAACAGCGCCTTGCGGCCGTTTTCCGGATGGGTACGCACCACTGGATGCACCACCTCGTTCACCTGTGCCAGTTGCTCCGGGGTCAGGGTCGGACGCCAGTTACCCTCGAATTTGCTTTCGCTGTAGCGCGCCGTATAGGAATGTGCAGCCGAACGCCCTTCAACCGCCTTGCGCAAGGCCTGAGGCAGGCCATCCCAGGCCTTGTGCATATCGGCGAACAGAGTGTCGCCGCCCTCGGCAGGCAGCTCCTGGGCATGCAGCATCGAGCCCAGGCTTGGCAGCTCTTTATAGGACAGGTCCGAATGCCAGAACTTGCCTGCATCGCCCAGACCAATGGACTGGCCGTTTTCGATGATGTTGGAGACGATAAGGATTTCCGGGTGACCGGTCAGCAGAAATTGCTTGAGCACATGGATCTGCAAGATGCCGAAGCGACGGCTGAAGTCGATCTGTTGTTGCGGGGTAATGCACTGATCACGAAACACCACCACGTGATGCTGCAGATGAGCACGATGGATACGCGCAAAGTCCTGGTCATTGACCGGCAAAGCCAGATCCAGACCCATGATTTCGGCACCCACGGCGCCGCTGAAAGGACGGATTTCAAAGGCTTGAGGCGCGATGCTCGCGGCAATCGCAGAGGCAGACGGTACAGACATAAATCACTCCCACGCAGGGCACGCCCAATGGCGCGCAGATCGATCAGAAACTCACGGTGGCCCCGTGCTGGTTCATTTCGTGCGGCGCGTCGATTGGTCGACCCGTACGCAGGGGTATGACTTTATAGATATAAGAAATTAAATTTAAATACTTTTATCGCATAAGCATATGAGCGCTTGCCCGGCTTTTTTCCGCCGCGCTATTAAAGAGCCAGCGCAACCTGCCGATGTCCTGTAGGACAACGAGTCTAAAGGACGCATCGACATGGTTGGCAGCATCAATCCCCTGGCATCGAGCCTGAATATTCAGAGCACCCCCGCCGCCACGGCCAGCAAGGCCACGGACAGCACGGCCGTGAGTGATGCCGGCGCGACGGCCACCGAGCAGGTCAAGCCACGGGCGGCCCGAGACGCTAATGCGGCGCCTGCGGCTGACAGTGATGACGACAGTTCGGACACGGTCAAGCAGCTGAAAAAACAGATCGCACAGCTGCAAAAGCAGCTTCAGCAGCAGATGCAGGCCCTGCAAAGCATCCAGGCCAG
>NZ_WIVQ01000107.1:0-15702 GCF_009600545.1 Pseudomonas sp. FSL R10-1339
GGCCGGGCTCGGCGGCTGATTGCTCAGGGCCCCCGGCACGCCTTGCGGGCCGTTGCTGGCAGTGCGCTGCTCGCTGGTCGATTGTTCGCTGCGCAGGGCTGGCTGGTCGGGGTTGAACTGCTCGGAGGTGGACTCGACCGCACTGAAATCAACATCGGCCGACACTTCGGCCTTGTAGCGGTCATTGCCCAGCACCGGCTGCAGAATGTTGTGCACGCGCTGGGTAAGCATGCCTTCCATGCGGCGACTGTAGTCGAACTGCTTGCCGGCCATGGTCAGCTCGGAATTTTCACCCTGATCCGACAGCAGATTGCCTTTTTGGTCGACCACGGTGATCTGCGACTTGCTCAACTCGGGCACGCTGGTAGCCACCAGGTTGACGATCGCCAGCACCTGCCCAGGCTCCAGCGAGCGGCCCGAGTACAGTTCTACCAGTACCGAAGCGCTGGGTTTGCGCTCATCACGGACAAACACCGAGCTTTTCGGAATGGCCAGGTGAACCCGCGCGCCCTTGACGTTGTTGAGGCTGGAAATGGTCCGTGCCAGCTCGCCTTCAAGCCCACGACGATAGCGTGTGGCCTCCATAAACTGGCTGGTGCCCAGGCCCTGGTCCTTGTCGAGAATCTCGAAACCGATATTGCCGTCGGTGGGCGTCACGCCTGCGGCGGCCAGCTTGAGGCGGGCACGGGAGACGTCATCGGCCTTGACCAGCAAGGCGCCAGAATTAGGTTCGACGGTGTAGGCAATGTCTGCAGCGGCCAGGGTTTCCATGACCTGCTTGGCATCCATACCGGCCAGGCTGCCGTACAGCGGCCGGTAGTCGGGTTGCTGGGACCACAGCACCACGGCAAAACCGATCGCCACGCTCGCCGCCAGACCGACCATCAGGCCGACCTGACGCAGCATGGTCATGTCGCCCAGATTGTCGAGAAAGGTCAGGCCAAACAGCGGTTTGCCGCCTGCGCCTGCTTTGGCCGGAACGTTATCCGGGAGTGCATCTGCCATGACTTGATATCGCCCTTAAACCGGCATCTGCATGATGTCTTGGTAAGCCTGAACCAGCTTGTTACGTACTTGGGTCAAGGCCTGAAAGGAAACGCTGGCCTTCTGGGAGGCGATCATCACGTCAGTCAGGTCGACACCGCTTTTACCGATCTCGAACGCGTTGGACAGCTGACTCGACGCCTGCTGGGTTTCGCTGACCTTGTTGATCGCATTACCGAGCATGTCGGAGAAGCTGCTGGCACCCGCTTCGGGAGCGGCCTGCACAGCCGATTTCGGTTGTGCCATGGCGTCCATCTGCATGGCCCGCATGTCCAACATCAATCGATTAAATTCAATACCTTGGCTCATGGACCAGTGCCTCCGACGACCCGCATTTTTTTGACACTTTCACAGCGCATATTGAGGTGTAGCAACAAGGGTGCCAGCTCCTTGCCGTTTTATAACAATTAACGTTACAAAACGTCGCAGACAAGGATAACACCTGCCCCTGCGGGAGCGGGCTTGCCCGCGATTTAATCGACGCGGTGAATCAGGCGCTGCGCGGTGATGCCTTCGCGGGCAAACCCGCTCCCACAGGGGTTTAGTGACGCTCTCAGGTGGCAGCAAACAAATAAGCCTCAACATCCATCCCCGCATCACGCATTTGCGCCAGCTTGTAGCGCAAGGTGCGCGGGCTGATGCCCAGACGCTCGGAAGCTTCCTTGCGTCGCCCGCGCTCGGCACGCAAGGTGTCGATAATCATCTGGAACTCACGCCGGCGCAGATCATCGCCCAAGCCGCCCGCCGACTCCACAACTTCCACCGCCAGCGGCTCAGGGCGCGTCAATGGCGGCAAAGGTGCACAGGCCACAGGCCCGGCCAGGCAAAAATCTGCCGCCTCGATCAAGCCGCGCTGCTGCAAGATCAGCGCCCGTTGAATCGCGTTATCCAGTTCGCGCACGTTGCCCGGCCACGGGTATGCACTCAGGCACGCCTTGGCATCGGGCGAAAACCCTACAGCAGTGTGCTTCATTTTGCTGATGTGTTTGGCCAGCAGCCGCTCTGCCAGCGGCAGGATATCGGCGATGCGCTCACGCAACGGCCTCCAGGCCAGGGGGAAAACCGAAAGGCGGTAGTACAGATCTTCGCGAAAACGCCCCGCTGCCACCTCCCCCGCCAGGTCGCGGTTGGTGGTGGCGACAACACGGATATCCAGCGCAACCGGCTTGCGCCCGCCCACCCGTTCAACTTCGCGCTCTTGCAATACGCGCAGCAGCTTGGCCTGCAAACCCAAGGGCATTTCGGAAATTTCATCCAGCAGCAAGGTGCCGCCATCAGCCTGCTCGAACTTGCCGGCCTGGGCGGCAATGGCGCCGGTGAAGGCGCCTTTTTCATGACCAAACAGGGTCGCCTCGAGCATATTGTCGGGGATCGCCGCACAATTGATCGCCACAAACGGCCGATCCACCCGATGGGAATGCTGGTGGATATAACGCGCCAGCACCTCTTTGCCAGTGCCCGACTCGCCCGAGATCAGTACCGTGGCATCACTGCGCGCCACCCGTGCCGCCAGCTCCAGCAACTGTGCGCTGGCCGGTTCCACCGCCACCGGCCCTTCGCTGTCGGCCACGCCGAGGCTGCCCAGAGCATGGCGGGCCACCAGATCGAGCAAGGCTTTGGGCTCGAACGGCTTGACCAGATAATCCACCGCCCCTTCACGCATGGCATCCACCGCCCGCTCCACCGCACCGTGAGCCGTCATCAGCAGCACCGGCAATTGCGGCTGGGAGGCGCGCAGGCGGGCCAGCAACTGATGGCCATCCATACCGGGCATATTGACGTCACTGATCACCAGGCTGAACGGCTCCAGCATCACCGCAGCCAGGGCTTCTTCCCCCGAACAGACGGCGCGAAAACCGTGACCTGCCAGCAACAGTGTGTCTGCCAGGGCCTCACGCAACGCATGGTCGTCCTCGACCAACAGCACGTTAATTCGCATCACCATCAGTTTGCCTCCGCTACAACGGGAATCAGCGGCAAGCTAAGCAAGGCACAGGTGCCACGCCCCAGCCGCGAACGTAATTGCAATTGCCCCTGGTGCGCACGCACCACGGCATTGACCACCGCGAGGCCCAGACCTGTACCAGTGGCCTTGGTGGTGAAAAACGGCTCGCCCAGGCGCGCCAGCACTTGCGGCTCAATGCCACTGCCGTTGTCGCTGACACACACCCTTAAACTGTTGTCGCGGCGATACAGATGCACCTTGAGCCGCACCTGTGGCGTACCGGCTTGCAGGGCGTTTTCGATCAGGTTGAGCAGCGCGCCGACCAGGGTGTCGCGATTGCACAGCAACTGCCCCGTGTAGGCATCGCACTGCCAGCGGATCGCCACACCCTGCACATGGGTTTGCGCGGCGGCTTGCAGGGCCTGCATCAATACTTTGGGGGTGACCCTGTCCGTAAGCGGCAGTTCGCCACGCGCAAACACCAGCATGTCGCGCACCTGATGCTCCAGCTCGTGCAGGCGCTCCTTGAGACGCCCGGCGAAGCGCTGCTGGGTTTCCACCGGCAGCGCCTGCTCGGTGAGATGACTGGCGTAGATCAGCGCCGCCGACAGCGGCGTACGAATCTGGTGGGCCAGGGAAGCAACCATGCGCCCCAGAGACGACAGGCGCTCATGGCGGGCGAGCTGGTCTTGCAGGCGCCGGGTTTCTGTCAGGTCATTGAGCAACACCAGTTGCCCGGGCTCGGGATCCAGCGAACGGGTGGCAATCGACAGGCGCCGACCGTCCTTGAGCGATACTTCGTGGCCGTCGTCTTCACGAGGTGCAAAACAGCGGGCAATCACATGGCGCCACAACTCGCCTTCCAGCGGCAGGCCCAACAGCTCGCAGGCTGCGGGGTTGGCCTCGCGCACGCGACCACGATCATCAATCACGATGATCCCGCCAGGGAGCAGATCGAGCAGGTGTTGCAAGCGATTGGCCAGCCGCTCTTTCTCTGCAAGCTCGGCCATGCGCTGCGCACTGACCACTGCCAGCTCGCCGGTCAGCTCCGAGACGCGGGCTTCCAGCAGACTGTAGGGATCGGGGGCCGAGGACAACTGGACGGCGGCTTGAGGCATGGGGCGTACTCGCTGGGCTGACCGTCATAAAACGGTCCGTTAGACCAAGCGAAGCAATACCCGTGCCTGAATAGCTAACACAAGCGAACCGCTATGCAAGCCCCGGCTTATGTGGGAGCGGGCTTGCTCGCGATTTGGGCGCCTCGCAGTGTCAGGAATAACGCGGTGATGCTATCGCGAGCAAGCCCGCTCCCACAAAGTCACGCGTCAATCATCTGCCTGCTCTTCACCTTCGCGACGACTCATGCCGTACTTGCGCATTTTCTCGACCAGGGTGGTACGACGAATCCGCAAGCGTTCTGCCGCACGCGCCACAATTCCGTTGGCGTCGTCGAGCGCCTGCTGGATCAGACCTTGCTCCAGCCCGCCAAGGTAATCCTTGAGGTCCAGCCCTTCGGGCGGCAGCATCGCGTTGGCACTGGCCACGAAGTCGGTAGTGGCATTGTTGATCGCCACACGCTCTTCCATATCGCTGCGCAGGCTGTCGACCAGTTGCTCGTCCTCGTCATCCACGTAGCGGAATTTTTTCGGCAGCTCAACAACGCCAATCACCCCGTACGGATGCATGATCGCCATGCGCTCCACCAGATTGGCCAGTTCGCGGACGTTACCCGGCCATGCATGACGGCACAACGACATGATGGCGGCGGAATTGAAGCGGATCGAACCGCGTTTTTCGTGCTCCATGCGCGAAATCAGCTCGTTCATCAGCAACGGAATATCTTCGACCCGCTCACGCAGCGGTGCCATTTCAATCGGGAATACGTTGAGGCGGTAGTACAGGTCTTCGCGGAAGGCGCCGACTTCAATCATGCTTTCAAGGTTTTTGTGGGTGGCGGCAATGATCCGCACATCGGCACACTGGGTCTTGTTGCTGCCCACACGCTCAAATGTACGTTCCTGCAACACACGCAACAGCTTGACCTGCATCGGCAGCGGCATATCGCCGATTTCGTCGAGGAACAGGGTGCCGCCATTGGCCAGCTCAAAACGCCCGGCACGGCTGGTGATGGCCCCGGTAAAGGCGCCCTTCTCATGGCCAAACAGCTCACTTTCCAGCAGCTCGGCAGGAATCGCCCCACAGTTGACCGGCACAAACGGCGCATCGCGACGCTTGGAGTGGTAGTGCAGGTTGCGCGCCACCACTTCCTTGCCGGTGCCGGACTCACCGAGGATCAGCACGCTGGCATCGGTATCGGCCACTTGCTGCATCATCTGGCGCACATGCTGGATCGCCCGGCTGGTACCGACCAGGCTGCGGAACAGGTTGGGCTCGCGATGACGGCCGCGCTCGCGGGCCTGGTCATACATCTCGCGATAGACCTGGGCACGGTGCAGGGAATCAAGCAATTTGCTGTAGCTGGGGGGCATTTCGAGGCTGGACAACACCCGGCGGCGCTGGTCTTCAGGCAGGTCGAGAGAAGAAACTTCACCTAAAAGCATGATCGGCAGGAACTCATCCCACGCGGCCAGTGTCTTAAGCAGTCCTGATAAGCCACCGGCAGTACTCACGGTGCCGACCAGCACGCATAGCACTTCGCGACTGGACGGCAAGGCACTGACAGCCTGCTCCCATTCGTGGCTGGGGCTGGTCAGATTTTCTTCGCCAAGAAAATTCAGGATCACCGCCAAATCACGGCGGCGGACGCTATCGTCATCGATCAGCAGGATTTTGGTTTCACGCCACATGCAATAGCAACTTCCCTAGTCAACTCAATGCCCCGGATGGCAGGACATATGTAGACGTCCTAACCCTGTTGGATATCTAAGACGACTGAATACAGAATAACGTGCTAGTTAAGTCAAAAAACTGTGCCGAGTCAAATTTATGGCGGTTTAAAACGCAATTAACCACATATTCTTTAGGCCTTAACCGAATAGATGGTAAACCTTTGACGCATTTTTTGCTTGGTTGATCTGCCCCATCTGCTCAACGACCGCCTGGCGCTCATCAGTAGCCGCCTCCAGCAACATGCGATACACCACCAATAACCCCTCCAGATTTTCGCGCAAAACAGCCTCGTCCAGTGGCGCTTCGTCCAGCACATTCTCGACACACACCCGGCAGGCCGAATCCAGCTCGCCGATGGCATCCCAGTTGCGCTCGGCCAGGGCATCAATCAGCGCTTCGCGGGTTTCCTGAATACGTTGCAGTTGGCTCATGACGCACTCCTCTGGCTTATTGCGGGGCGATGGCATCCCAACCACTTTTTACAGTGATCAGCAGGCGCGCCACTTCATCGATGATTTCCGGGTCGTTCTTGGCATTGGCCAGGGTCAGGCGCACGGCCATGTACTCGTACAGGCTGTCCAGTTGCTCCAGCGCGGCCTTGTCATCGGTCTTTTCTTCATCCAGGCCCTGACGCAGGCCGGTGATGATATCGATGGCCTTGGTAATCAGCATGGCCTTCTGCGGGATATCACCACGGCTCATCGCGCCCTTGGCCTGGGCCATACGGTCCAGGCCGCCTTCCATGAGCATCTGAATCAGACGATGGGGGCTGGCTTCGGAAATTTGAGCGTGGGAATTAACCTTCTGATACTGACGAAGGGCGCGCATCGGGTTCATGTTCTTACCTCATTACGGTGTCAGGCAAAAATGCTTGGTTCTTGATCTTTTTATCGACTGCAGCGCCCAAAGCTTTAGCGGCCAGGGCACGGCAAATCAGTCGGATTTAGGGTTATTCAAGGAATTGAGCGTGGTCATGATGCTGGAACTGCTGGCGTTGATTTTGGCGATCAGGGTATCCATTGCGGTGTACTTGGAAGTCAGCGACGTCTTCAGACTGTCCATGCGTCGATCCAGATCCGCTTGCTGAGTGGTCAGGTCCGTGAGCTTGGTATTCAAGTCAGTCACGCGACTGGCCAGCAGCCCGGTCGTACCCACATAGCTATCGGTCGCCTTGGTCATCCGCGCCACCAGGCCGTTATCACCGCTAAACACCTTGGCAATTTCAGTTGCGCCATTGGGCTTGGCGACTGCAGCGTCCCACTGCTTGTCATCCAATGTCAGCAACCCGGTTTTTTGATCGGTACTGATCCCCATCTGGGACAAGCTGCCCATGCTCGACGAGGCAGAGTTTTGCAGCAGCTCGTTGCGAATGCCGCTGACCAGTTGACGCATCGACGCATCGCCAGTCAGAGCGCCCGAGGTAGTGGTTGCCGCATCACCGGTGGCCGTAACCTTGGTCTGGGTATTGATACTGGTCAACAGCGCGTTGTAGGCACTGACAAACGACTGTACCGAGGTTTTCAGCGTTGCGGTATTGGAAGCCACCGTGATAGTGGACGCCTTGGTATCAATCAGCTCCAGGGTCACGCCACTAATGGCCGACGTGACCTTGTTGCTCGACGACTCCATGGCGATGCCATCGATGGTGTATTCCGCATTCACCGGCGGTTTACCGGCGTCATAGCCCGTCGACAGGTCTGAATCACCGCTGATGGTGATATCGGTGCCCTTGCCGGTGGTCTGCGAGCCGATCACCAGCCGCGAGCCGTTGGCGTCGGTCAAGACGTTGGCGCTGATGCCTTTGGATTGCAGTTGTGTGTTAATCGCCTCACGGGTCTGCTGCAGGGTTGCGCCTGCGGGGATCGACACATTGTAGTCAGAGCCGGACTGCGAAATGGTCAGGGTCGTAGGCTCAGTGCCTGAGTTTACGACCGAGGAAGTACCACCCTCAAACACCTTACTGGTGATTTTTGACGAGGTCGCCAACTTGCTCACGTCCAGCGCATAGGTGCCGGTGGAGGCTTTGTCATCAATGGTGACTTTGGAAATTTTTTCGTCTGACGACGTAGCGGCCAGACCATTGAAACTGGAGACGCTGTTGAGCTTGGCAATGGCTGCACGATAGGTTTCGAGCGACGCTTTTACTGTGCCCACAGCGGACAACTGAATGGTGGTGTCTTTTTGTTGCGCGGTAATCTGGCTTTGCTTGGGCGCTTTTTCAGCATCAACCAAGGCTTTCACAATCCCGATGGTGTCAAAACCCGAACCGACGCCGGTAATCGTAGAACTGGCCATCTGTATTCTCCTTGTCCGGTGGCTACCGCTTTATTGACGAAGCAAGTGCCAAGACTGCAGGCAGCTTCACAATTCGTGCCACCTTCAAGTGCGAAATGCTAAAAAAACAAAAGGGCACGTAAACGCGCCCTTTTGTTCTCAACCTGTCGCTGAAATTACTGAAGCAGTTTCATCACAGCGGAAGGCAGCTGGTTAGCCTGGGACAGGATCGCGGTAGCGGCCTGTTGCAGGGTTTGTTGCTTGGTCAGCTCGGCCGCTTCCGATGCGAAGTCAGTGTCCTGTACGCGACCACGTGCAGCAGCCGAGTTCTCGGAGATGCTTTGCAGGTTGGATACGGTGCTATCGAAACGGTTTTGTACGGCACCCAGTGCAGAACGCTGGGTGTCGATCTGCTGGATTGCACCGGTCAGGGCCTGGATGGTTTGCTGAGCGCCTTCGGCAGTCAATACACTCAGGTCGGAGACGGTGGTTTCGACAGTGTTGGCTGTAGTGGTTTTAACCGTATCCGTCAGACCCAAAGAAGCCAGGCCAGTCCCAGCGCTACCATCAGCAATGGTGATGTCTTTGGTGGAGAACAGCTTCAACGAGTTATCAGCATTTTTGCTGGCAGTTACGCCAGTGCTTGCGCTGTTGATCGAGGAAACGATGGTATCCATCGAATCGCCTTTCTTGAACTTCACCTCAACGCCGTTGAACGAAACGGAAGTGTCAGCGGTCAGTTTTGCTTGGGTGCTGCCTGTAGTCAGACCCAACTTAGCCAAGGAGCCAGGACCTGTAGTAGCGTCAGCACCGTTGGCAAGGCTCACAGGCTTACCATCGGCAGAGGTCAGAACCAAGCGACCATCTTGAGAGCTTGCTGTAACGCCAGTCTTGTCAACGGTGGCTTTAGCATTGATTAACCCAATAACATCATCCAGCTCGTTACCTTTCTTCAAGTCAACTGCAGTGCCGTTGATGCTGATTTGAGTATCAGCTTTAAGGCCAGTTGCTGCAGTTGCTGCAGTTGCTGTAGCTGTGAAGCCTGCGCCGGTATACGAGCTTGAAACGTCAAAAGCAGTATCAGACGTCAAAATCAACGCCTTAGTGGCATTAAGAGTAGCTGTAACACCCGTATCCTTCGTGAGCTTATTAATAGCTGCTGCTGTAGTTTCTGCAGTAGATTTATCAGTAACAGCAATATCTTTGCCAGCAATAGTAATTGTGCCTTCAGCTGTTGTAGCGGGGGTAGCCACCGTAGGGGCAGCAAATGCCGCACCACCAGTTGCACCAAATGAACCAGCTTTAAACACACTCCCTGTAACGCTAGCCTCCAGTGTCGTTGTGCCGCCTATAGCATTCGCCTCACCAAAAGTACCCTTCAAACCCGTAGCACTGATATCGCTCATACCGAACGAGATGGTTTGGTTGGCATCAGCACCGACCTGGAAAGCCTGGTTCTGGAACGAGCCGTCCAGCAGGTTACGACCACCGAAAGTAGTAGTAGACGAAATACGGGTCAGTTCACCGACTTTCGCTGTGAATTCTTGTTGCAGGGACGCACGGTCATCAGCGCTTTTATCACCGTTCGCGGACTGCAGGGCCAGTTCACGCAAACGTTGCAGAATGTTGGTCGACTCTTGCATCGCGCCTTCAGCCGTCTGTGCAATCGACGAGCCGTTGTTGGCGTTGGCGATGGCAACGGTCATGCCTTTAACTTGGGAAGTCAGACGGTTGGCGATCTGCATGCCGGCAGCGTCGTCTTTGGCGCTGTTGATTTTCAGGCCGGACGACAGACGGGTCATCGAGGTGCTCAACGAGTCGCCGGCTTTGTTCAGGTTCTTCTGAACGGTCTGGGACGTGACGTTAGTGTTTACTGATAAAGCCATGACGAAATCCTCATTGGATGAATACTGCGGCTTCCGGCCCTGGCAACCGCCGGGTGTGGCCTAGAGAACCTTCGTAATAGTTATCGTCGTGAATGTCGGTTGCTTGAGGGTTATTTTGTTTTTTTTTGCAGGCCAGGGGGCCATGCCTTGTAATTCAGGGGGTTAGCGGGGCGATGAGCTGCCGGGCACCCCCAGTGTGGGAGCGGGCTTGCTCGCGATTCGGGCGGCGCGGTGCTTCAGGCAAACCAGGGTGATGCCATCGCGAGCAAGCCCGCTCCCACAGTTTCAATCAGCCCTGCCAGAAAGCAAAACGCCCATGGCTTTAGGGCCACGGGCGTTTGGTGTTTCAACGTAATGCTTACGGGCGATAGATAATCGCCGAGCCCCACGACAGGCCCACACCAAAGCCGCTCAGCGCCACCCGCTTCCAGGTGGCATCCATCACGTGCTTTTCCAGCAACAGCGGAATGCTCGACGACACGGTGTTGCCGGTCTCGACCATATCCTTGATAAATTTCTCCGGCTCGCCTTCAAAACGGCGGGCCACGGCATCAACGATGGCCGCGCTGCCCTGGTGGATGCAGAACGCGTCAATATCCTTGGAGGTCAGCTCGGACTCTTCCAGCAACTCGTTCAAGTGCGCAGGCACTTTGAGCAGCGCGAAGTTGAACACCTGGCGGCCATTCATAAAGAACACACCATCACTGACTTTCAGATGCGGCGCACCCGAACCGTCAGTGCCGAACTTAGCTTTGCCCAGCTGCCAGGGAGCGTCTTCGCCCATCCAGGTAGCGGTGGCGGCGTCGCCAAAGAGCATGGTGGTGTTGCGGTCTTCCGGGTCAACGATTTTCGAGTACGGGTCGGCCGTCACCAGCAGACCGTTCTTCAGGCCAGCGGCTTCCATAAAGCCTTTCATCGCGTAGATGCCGTAGACATAACCCGAGCAGCCCAGGGAGATATCAAAGGCGGCAACGTGGGTCGGCAGACCGAGCTTGTCCTGGACAATGGCCGCGGTGTGCGGCAGGCCTTCAGCGTCGCCGTTCTGGGTAACGACGATCAACGCGTCGATGGATTCGCGTTTAAGCTGAGGATTGTTGATAAACAGTGCGTTGACTGCTTCAACACACAGGTCGGAGGTTTCCTGGTCAGCGTCTTTGCGCGGCAGAAACGCCGAACCGATCTTGCCCAGAATGAATTCTTCGTCTTTGGAGAACTTCGCGCCCTGCGCGTAGTTGTCTACACCGCTTGCTGGCACGTAACTGGCGATGCTTTTAATGCCAATCATTGTGGCTTCCCAATACTAAATAGCTGGAGATCACCCGCTCACATAATCGAGGGGCGCTGACAATAAAAGGGCTTGTGTGGGTGCGTAAAAATAAACAAAACAGCCCGAAAAAGGCCCGGCACCCGCCCGTACGTTTCACACGATACAGTGAAGATGCCCGTTATGACTCATAGGTCACGCTATTTTGTGCGGTTTTATACAAAACATTACAGCCAGAAAGGCGATTTTGTGGGAGCGGGCTTGCCCGCTCCCACATTAGCCCCCCCTGCACCGCTGTTTAGAGCTGGTTGAACAGGCTCAGCTGGGAGATTTTCACGAACGCCAGTTGCGAGGCTTCAAGCATGGCTTTCTGGAACGCCAGTTCGATGGACGCCCCCGCCATGTCGGTGTTGCCGATCGCCGCCGTGGTGGAGTCGTTGGCCAGGCCCAGGCTGATATTTTCATCCGCCTGAATATCCACCGCCTTCAGGCGCGCACCAATCGAGCCGCGGGCGCTGTCAACGCCGGCACTGGCGTTTTTCAGGTTGCCGATCGCGGAGTTGATCGCGTCCTTTTGCGTTTGCTGGGCCAGCGGGTCTTTGTCGCTGGGGATTTCCAGGGCCTTGCGCAGCTGGCTGATGGTGTCCAGCGCGTTCTGGCTCTGGTGGTTGTTGCGGTTGACGACAAACTGGTCGCCCGCCTGCGGTGCTCCAGCGAAGTCGAACTTGATCCCGAGCGCACCACCATCAACAGTGCCCTGGGCAATCGACTTGCTGTCGGCGCTCAGCGGCTGGGCATAGACTTCGTATTCAGTGGCGCTGGTGAATTTGATCACCGCGCCATTGCTCGGAAAGCTGTCGCCATAGGCCTGGGCGTCGGTCACCGTGGAATTGGTAATCTGCGCCGTCGAACCGTTGCCCGGCGTGCGCGAGGTATTGATGGTGTCCGCCTTGGCCTCAAGCGTAAAGCTGCGCCCCGCCACCAACGCATCCCGCTCAGCCGCTGGTACGTCCTTGAGATTGGGGGTGATATCGAACGACACGCCGCGCAGACTGATGCTCTGCGAGCCATCCTTGGTCGGGTCGAACACCCCGTTGCCCGCCACCTGCGAGGTCAGGTCATTGCCGTCACGGTCAGTCAGGGTGTACTCGGTGCTGCTGCTGAATTTCAGCGTATAGGGCTGGCCTTCGGCGAAACTCTTGTTGAACACCGCGCTTGACGTGACCAGACCGGCAGACACCGAGAGCTTGCCGTCATTGACGGTCGGCTCGCCATTGGCATCCACGCCGGGCACAAAAGTCGCCTGGGTACGCCCGGTGTTGGTCGCGCCTTCCATGATGCTCCTGGCCGTGTCGCTGCTGGCCAGGGTCAGGGTGTCGGAAACCTTGAGGTTGAGCTGGGTATCGTCGCCCTGATAGCTGTAGGTGCCATCATTGTTGCGGGTGTATGGCGGGGTGTCGGTTTTGGAGCCGGAGAACATATAGTTGCCCGAGGCGTCCTTGCTGTTGAGCAGGCTGAACACCTGTTCTTCAATGCTGCCCAGTTCGTTGGCGATGGCCAGGCGATCGGCATCGCTTTTACCGCTGCCTGCGCCCAGAGCCAGTTCACTGGCTTTTTGCAATGAGTTATTGATGCTGTCGAGCACCGCTTCCTGGGCACCCAGCGACGACTTGATGCTGTTCATATTGGTGCTGTACTGCGCCAGCATGTCTTTTTGCTGCTGCAATTGCAGCAGGCGCGCCGCACCTACCGGGTCATCGGCAGCGGTCTGGATGCGCACGCCGGAGTCGATCTGGCTCTGGGTCTTGATCACCGACGAGAAGTTGTTCTGGTAGGTGGCACTGGTCGATTCAAAAAACTGCGAAGTTGAAATACGCATCGTCGCGGGCTCCCTTAAAGACTGTTGATCAGCGTGCTGAAGGTTGCTTGCGCCGCTTTGATGATCTGCGACGAGGCGGTGTAGTACTGCTGGAACTTGACCAGGTTGGAGGCTTCTTCGTCCAGGTTGACCTGGGATACCGAGTTGCGCACCTCTTTGGCGTAGGCCAAAGCCGCGCCATTGGCGGTGCCGTCGACCGCCGCCTGGCTGGCTTTACCGCCCACCTTGGACACCAACTGACTGTAGGAAGTAGCCATGCTGACGCCGCCAGTGCCGTCCTTGCCTACGCCCACTGTGGCCTTGGTTTGCAGGCCCAGCAGTTCGTTGGCGTTGCGGTTGTCGGCCTTGCCGTCCTTGTTGAACTTGATATCGAAGCTGTCACCCTTGCCCGGCGAACCGCTGATCACCGTGTCGAACCCCACGTTTGTAGTGGTGCCGTCCGCGTTGGTCACGGGCACATTGATCGTGACCTTGTTGTCCTGGCCCGGCACGATGCTGCCCTTGCCGATTTCCTTGCCGGCCTCGTTCAGTACCCGGTAGCTCTGGGTGCCATCCGCGCTGGCTTCGTCAAAGGCAATGCGCACCGGCATGGCGCCTTCAATATCGCTTTGCGCTTTGCCCAGATTGACGCCGCCGTAGATATCCAGCGCTGACGACAGATTGAGGCTACCCACCGTCCCCGTACCGGTATTGGAGCTGCCCGGGCCAGCCACCAGCGGCCCGGCAAATGCCAATTTATTGGCATCGCTCATTTGCACGCCGATATTGCCTGCACCACTGCGGGTGGGACTGACCTTGAACGCGTCACCAGCGGTCATCGGGCCGCCCTTGAGGTCCAGGGTGAAGCCGTCAATGACCTTGGCCGGGGTGTCCGTGGTGGCGAATGCGCCCATATCGGTGCCGTCGGAGCGCTTGACCGAATACTCGGTGGCGCTGGTAAACGTGACCTGGTAGTCGTAGGCGGTCAGCGCGCCGCTGTCAGCGATGCTGACATTGAAGTTGCCTGCGCCAATATTTCCGGTCGCCGCCTGGCTGCGCTGGCTGATGGCCGTGGCACTGTTGATGCTGTTGATGCTGTTGAACAACGACGAGCCGAACTCGCCATTGGCATCCAGGCCCTGGCCCAGCTGCTGGTTGATCGCATCGGCGACCACAATGGCTGTACGGCCCAAATCGTTCATCGCCGGGGCCAGCACATCGTCGCGGTTACGCAGCAGGCCGCCGATCTTGCCGCCACTGATCACCGAGGTCACATCCGAACTCGATTGCTGGAAGTTGACCTGGATGCTGTATTGGCTTTTATCGACCTTGCCCGGCACCGCCGAAATCGTGTTCGAGGTGCTGCCCTGCACCAGCGATTGGCCGGTACCCAGGGTAATATCGTAGACGTTGTCGTGTTCCTGAACCGTCACCCCGACCAGCTCGTTGAGGCTGCGCACGGCTTCGTTACGCGCATCCAGCAGGTTGTTCGGCGTATTGCCCGCCGTGGTGGCCTGGGCGATCTGCTTGTTCAGCGAAGCAATGGTGGCCGTGTGCTGGTTGACCATCGAAGTCAGGGTGTCCAGCTGGCTGTTGATGCCTTCGTTCTGCTGGTTGAGCTGGGTCGAAATCGAGTTGAAGCGGTTGCTCAGGGTTTGCGCACTGGTCAGCAACAACTGCCGCGCGGACACATCACCGGGCGCCGCGGCGGCAGTTTGCAATGAGCTGAAAAAGCTGCTCAGGGCTGCCGATACGCCCGTGTTTTTATCCGACAGCAGTTTGTCGACCGTGCCGATCTGGTCGAGATAAGCCTGGGCATCGCCATTGAGCGAGGTGGTGGTTTGCAACTGGGCGTCGAGGTAGGAGTTGTACACGCGGCGCACGTCGGCCAGGGTGGTGCCGGTGCCGATAAACACCCCGCCCACCTGTTGCGACGCGGCGCTGCCCTGGACGATCTGCTGACGCGAATAGCCCGAGGTATTGGCGTTGGCAATGTTGTTGCCGACTGTCGCCAATGCGCCCTGACTGGCGTTGAGCCCCGACATCCCGATGTTGATCAAACTCGCCATGGTTCAAACCTTATAAATTCGTGAGAGAACCCGTCGAGGCGTAGCTCTGGTAGGTTTTCATTTGCTTGGCTATCTGCGAAATCTTGCTCGCGTACTCAGGGTCGGTCGCATAACCGGCCTTCTGCAATTCGCGTACAAACTGCTCCGGTTTATCGGCCGCATTGAGCACTTCTTTATAACGATTGTTGCTCTGCAACAGCGTCACCAGATCATGGAAGCTGTCCTGGTAGGAATCGTAGGAACGGAATTCCGCTGTCTCCTTGACCATCTGCCCGCCCCTGAACTCGCTGGTGATGGCCCGCGCCTGGGCGCCCTGCCAACTGCCGGTGGCCTTGATGCCGAACAGGTTGTGACTGCTGCTGCCATCTTGCTGGCGCATCACCGACTTGCCCCAGCCGGTTTCCAGTGCGGCTTGCGCCACCAGGTACAGCGGGTCGACGCCGATGCGGTCGGCGGCCTGTTGCGCCATCGGCAACATGGTGGCGACAAACGCATCCGGCGACTCGAAGGCC
>NZ_WIVQ01000108.1:0-15344 GCF_009600545.1 Pseudomonas sp. FSL R10-1339
TCATCTGGCTCATGACGCACTCGGGGCAGGTGGTGAGGCTGTATTTCAGCATACTTGGAGACTTGTTCGGAGTTTCCCTAGCCCGACCTTCGGTCAGGCTGAAGTAATGGGCTATGACATCGGCCAAAACAAAATCAACAGCCTTCGTGAAAACTTCACCTACAAGAGCACAGGCGGTGCATTGCGCGCGTATATCGATGGCGGGCCACGGGCGCTGTTCAACGGTAACACCGCACACAACATCCCTCTGACCACCAAATTCAACGGTGTGACCCTTACGGCTGCAGCCCTGGAGGTGGCAACCGCCCCCGCCTCCGCCGCAGGCGGTACTGCAGAGCTGGAGGTATCTGCTGGCGCCATACCAACAGGTGCCTCTGGCAATTTCAGTACCGCATTTACCGTGATGTTCGACAGCACGCCACCCACCCCCTGATCTGCCAACACCGTTGATTCATCTGGCGATACCCGCGCCCGGCCGGTTTTCGACCGGGCGCCTCTTCTGGATTGACTGTCCGTTATTAGAGTATTGCGTTTATGTTCCCGATGACTCGCATCGCGGTGACGCTGGCCTTGTTGTTCCCTGCAGCATCAATGGCAGCCGCAGAAGTCAGTACACCCCGAAGTTTGCTTGCCCAGGCCAAAGGCTTGCCGGCTGACTTCGAAGAGCACCTTTTCGATGTACCGCTGGCCGTTCAGGTCGAGCGCAACTCGCAACTGGTGGGTGAAGCCATGGTCGTACTGACCCGCGATGATCGTCTGACCCTCCTTGAGTTCACCGACTTCAACGCCAGCCAGATTCCGGCCAGTGAGCGCGACACCTGGTCGGAGTTTCTCCAGCAAGGAGTGCAACTGGGAGCCTGCACTGGCAAATGCCCCGAACAGTTAATGGCGGTTCATTACAACCTGGAAAACTCCATGGTCTCGTTGCTGACCGCCAGGGCGGAACAGGATTATCAGAAGAGCCGCTATCACGAACTGCCCAGCGGCGGCAGCGGCGGTTTGATTGTGCGCAATCAGCTAAACCTCACCGCCGGCCAGCGAGAGCAAGTTGACGGTCGTTATGGCCTGGAGGCCAGCGGCAGCATCGGCCACTGGAGCCAAACGCTCAACCTGCAACTCACACGCATGGATGGTCCGGACCAAAGTCAGCTCAAACATGCTGTCTATGAAGCCCACACCCAGCGTGAACTGGAAGGTACATTTCTGCGCCTGGGCTATTTCACTCCAGGCTCCGAAGGTTTGACCCGGCAAATTCGCACTTTTGGCGCCAGCCCCGATACCACAGTGGGCATCATGTATGGCAGTTCCGACAGCCTGGTCATCGATCAAGCCAAACCCGGCGTATACCCGGTGTATGTCACCGCCAGTCGTCCGGCAACGGCACAAATCTACCGCAACGGCCTGTTGATCAATTCCCAGCTGGTTGCCGCCGGTTTGCAGAGCCTCGATACCCGCCCCTTGCCCAGCGGTATTTACGAAGTCGAGGTTCGCCTGGTCGAAGACGGCCGAGTTAGCAGCACGTCTTCGGAGCTGATCTATAAACCGTCCAACTGGCGCAACTACGACGACCCATGGCGCTATAACCTGTTCGCCGGACGCGAAAGCAAACTGCTGAGCAACTGGGACGACCAGGCCACCGGCGACATGACCGCCGGCGCCTCGCTCAATTACCTGCTGCACCCGCGCGCCATCCTGGGTCTGTCTGCGCGCCAGGTAAAAAACAGGATGCAATGGGGCACCGCCATTGACTGGACGCTGGCCAGCAATCTCACCTTTTATGCCAATCTTTACAAGACTCAAAGCTACGGCACCGGTGTCGACTTTAACGGCCAGTACCACTACGGCCTCGGCAATGTCGTGTTCAACCACAACCGCAGCTGGCTCGACACCCGTAACACCTACGAAACCCTGCCGGACGGCACGCGCCTGCGCACAAAGTCCAGCTATGTGGGCCAGACCAGCACTACCGCTTTGTCCCTGAACCATCGCTTCGGCCTGCAAAGCACCTTGAGTGCCCGCCTCTCCCACAGCAATGGCTATAGCCGCGGCTACGGCCTGGACGTGGGCTGGGCGCAACCCACGCACCTGTTTGGCAGCGACGGTAACTGGCGTTTGTCGGTCTTTGATCGACCCGGCAGCCTCAGTTCCGGCAACAAGCGCAATCGCGGGGTCGACCTGAGCATCAGCCTGGCCCTCGGCGGCCCGGGTGAACGCTGGTCAGCCAGCCTGGGGTCACGCACCGGCCGGGACGGTGAGCGTGACAACAATGCCTCCCTCAGTTACAGCAAAAATATCGAAGGCCACGTCCTGCAAAGCGTGGCTGCCACCGCAAGTACCGATACCTACGGAGTGGGCGTCAATGGCCGGGCCACCTTCCTGACCGACAGCCTCAGCGCCGATACCTTTGTGCAACGCTCGTCTTATAACGGCTACCTAAGCGGTGGCCTTAACCTGGACAGCACCATCGCCCTGAGCGGCTTGACCATGGCCATGAGCAGTGAGCCCTCCGGGCGCGGGGCCGGAATGATCGTCGACGTCGAGTCCGATATCGCCAACATTGCCTTGCGTGCCGATGACCTCAGCGGTGGCAGCACCATGCTGCGCCCCGGCCGCAACTATATTCCCCTCACCGCGTACGAGAGCAGCTCAGTCAGTTTCGACTTTCAGGGCAACCACGTGCCCGCCGCTGCGATCCAGCCACCTCGCGCCCGTTATCACCTGAACAAGGGCGGCGTGGGCTACCGCAAGATCAACGTGGTGAATACCGTCACCGTTCTTGGCCGCTTGATTGACGCGGACGGTAACCCGCTCAAGGGTTATCACATCATCAACACCACCAGCCGCGGCATCAGTGAAGTGGACGGTTTCTTCTCAATGGAGATGAACGCCGGCACTCCCACTCTGGAAGTGCGCAAGGACGAAGCATTACTCTGCCAATTCCGTATCGACATCAACAAAACCCTCAGGCAGAACAATGTGCTGGAAATCGGCGACCTGCGTTGCCATCCCGACACGTTGGCAGAATTGGCTAATAAT
This sequence comes from Pseudomonas sp. FSL R10-1339, assembly GCF_009600545.1. Lineage (NCBI taxonomy): Bacteria > Pseudomonadati > Pseudomonadota > Gammaproteobacteria > Pseudomonadales > Pseudomonadaceae > Pseudomonas > Pseudomonas sp. FSL R10-1339. The sequence goes on from NZ_WIVQ01000108.1 coordinate 3,037, forward strand.
GTTGAGGCAGCAGGATGAAGCGGAACAATCTAGCGGACTTCAACGTAAAGTGTTTATTGAGTCTGGTACAAAGCCGCAGGCTAAATCGGATGGCAAAAACCGCTGCCGGTATTGTATTGATTTTTGTTTGTGGCCTTGTTGCCCCGCCCAATACTCACGGGGTAGAGATAACAATAAATGCAGAGTTCAAACCTGACCCCGCCTTTCCCAATCGCAATGTATTTACGAATAAAACACCGAATACCGGTCAATATTGCTATTACAACCCTGCTGACTGCGCTTCCAAAGGCGTGTTCGGCATCGCCGCCCCCGTAGTTTTCAGGTCTGCGGTGCCTGTAGTAGCCAATCACACAGATCCGCGTCAAGGTGCGATGGTGACAATCCCGGGAGCATGGCGGACATTAACCGTCAGGCACAACCAGACTCTGGAAACAGAGGAAGTGAAGATCCGTATAACCGGTTTTGGTACAGTACTGAGCATTGACCCCGACACCGTACACACCCTGGTTCCTGGTGCGACAAGCTGGGGGGACGGGCATAACAAACTGTGGTCCGGAAGTAACTGGTCGATACCGCCGTCACCCTGCACCAGAAAATCGACGCCCCTCTACACCGGTGGAAATTTTTGGTTCTTTTGGGGAGCACCGGAGGCCGATGTAACCTGTGCCAAAAAGGCACTTTACAACATCCCAAAGTTGGCATACCACTCTTTGGACTTCGCCTACGAATTAAAGACACCTGATCCATTAGGCATGTCAGCAGGTGACTATTCCGGAAACTTGGCTTACACAATAGGGCCTTACCAGGATTTCGACATGGGTGATTTGTTGATCCCTAACAGCTCCGTGCTGAATCTCAATTTTAACCTGAACGTTCAGCACACCTTAAAAGTTGATATCCCCCCGGGCGGTAATAGGGTCGAGCTGGTTCCCAAAGGCGGCTGGTATCAATGGTTGCTCATAGCTCGAGTACCGGAAACACTTGCCAGCGACCAATCCTTTAGTGTTTCCGCCAGTTCACGTTTCAAGATGCTGTTGAGCTGCGAAAGAGTCATGGGCGACACCTGCGCACTCAGCAACAACGTGAGCCACAACGTGAGCCACAACGTGCCGATCAATATATTTGTCAGTCTGCCCGGCGGCATTACCGATTCAAACGGCGCTTCGATCACCCGTAAGCCCTTGCTTACAAGCGGCCAGGGTACTGAACTGTTCCAGCCCAGCCGATATGTGGATGGAAAAACCGGGGTACTGCACTTCGAAATCGAAAAGAAATACGTGAATGAAATGCTCGACCAGGCAGGCACCTATAAAGGAAATGTGACCGTCATCTGGGATTCGGAAGTTTAAGACTCCCGGGTAGTCAATAGAGAAAACAGGAACTTACCATGAAACTTGCAAGTGCCATACTCAGTCTATGGGGTATCTCATTGGGTGCCATCGCGGGCCCCAGTATCAACGTCGGAACCGTCTTTGACTATATGGATGGCGATAAAAGCACCTATTTGAAGCGGGTGTATAACGGCGGCGGCAGCACCGCCTTTGTTCGCGTTTCCATACTGGAGATAGTCTACAAAGCCGACGGCACTTCAGAAGAAGTACCGCTGAAAACCCAAGGCAATGCAGCCATGCGTGATGGCCTGATCGCCAGCCCGGCACGGCTGATAATCCCTGCCAGCGGCACCCAGGGCACCCGCCTGCTGTTCAAGGGGATACGTGACCAAGAGCGGTATTTTCGCGTGCGTTTTGTGCCGGTCGTGCCGGAAAAAGAAGATGAATTTGCCCTTTCCACCGAAGAAACCGACGTCTATAAAAAGACCCTGTCGGCCGGGATCAACGTGCTCGCAGGCTATGGCACCTTCTTTGTGGTACGCCCTGAAAACGCCGGTTTTGATACCCAGATAAACGACACCGCACAACAGTACTCAGTCAAAAACAACGGCAATACCATCATGCTGCTTGATGAATTCAAAGACTGCTCCGTCCAGAACCCGCTGGAGTGCGAGCCCGTTACCAAAAACCATATCTTGCCGGGTCGCCTGTTCAGCTTTACCAAAAAAGCTGGCCGTCATTATCGCTTTATCCTGATTGAGGGCAGTAACAATAAACCCATGGAGGTTAAAGGCTGATGCATCTATCTGCGTGCAAAATCTCATGCCTGACTGTCGCGGCAAGCCTGGCACTCTGGATGCAAGCGGGGTTTGCAGCGCGCGAAGAACACATCTTTGAAGTGAGTGTCACTATTCCGACCCCGGACTTCTATATATTGCCCGTGGAGTCGCAGTTTCTAGAGCGCACACAAATAATGAAGTGGAACCTTGCCCGCGGGTATCTGGAGCCCCTGCAGGCGTCATTCGATGTACGCAGTCGCAGTGGCGCCATTACCGCACGCCTGGGCCATGAATCAATGCTGTCCAACGGAAGGGATCTGATCAGCCTGCGGGTCAAGTTCAATGGCCACGAACTTGCGCTGACCGACACAGTGGTCGTGCCCGACAACGAAGCCAAAACGGGTTACAGGGTTCCCTTACGAATCGAGGCGATCAAGCCTGAAACAGGTTTTAAGCCAGGGGCATACTTTGGCAGTGTCCAAATCATGTTTGATGGGCCGACGCCTTCTGCAGCTCAATAAACAGCACTCAGGTAATAGCATGAAGAATAAACCCTCCAGGGCCTCTGTCATTGACCACAACCCCACCCGTTTGAATAACGCACCATTCTCAATATATTGGCAAACTTGTGTATTGGCCATCTTTGTACTGACATTTGGTTTTCTTCAGCCTGTGTATGCTGCGAACGTCAATGTGCGGGCCGAGTTCAAGCCCGACCCGGCACTTCCACACCAAAATACATTCACAAACAAAACACCCAGCAATAGCCACTACTGCAGCTACGTGCCTCAAACCTGTATCAATAAAGGCATTATCAGCATTTCCGCCCCTATTTCCTTTCGCAACTCCAGCCGGATAATTGCCAACAACCCAGACCCCAGGCAAGGCATGATGATTCGGGCAAACAGTGATTGGCGTACTCTGATCGTCACCCATGCTCAAACGCTGGAAACTGAAGAGTTACAGGTTCGTATCACCGGCATTGGAACATATACATCTATCGAACCACAGAACATCCATACCTTGGTACCCAATGCAAGCAGCTGGTCGGATGGTCTCAATAAATTATGGGTGGGAGGTTATTTATGGCGGGGGGCTGGCACCTGCATTGGTGCGACGACATTCGTCGCTAACTGGTTCGGAATCCCGATCTACTGGACAACACCTGTTTCCGGAGCAACCTGTAGTAGAGCAGCACTGTACGACATCCCCAACTTCACTTATCGAACCCTGGACTTCTCTTATGAAATGAAGACGCCCAACCCACTCGGAATGTCATCGGGTGATTATAATGGTGAAATCAACTATACCGTGGGGCCTTACCAAGACATTGACATGGGAGACAATATGCTCCCCAGCGACAATATACTCACGATCAAATTCCTGCTTAATGTCCAGCACACCCTTAAAGTGGATATTCCACCCGGCGGCAATAAAGTAGAACTGACACCCAAGGGTAGTTGGCAAGAATGGATGCAAAATGGCCGCACGCCCGAGAAACTTTTTCGGGATCAGCCTTTCATGATTTCTGCCAGCTCACGTTTCAAGATGCAACTGGCCTGTGACCGGTTGGTAGGCGATACCTGCGCAATCAGCAATACCAGCAGCGGCCACTCAGTTCCAGTCGATGTTCTGGTCAGCATGCCCAATGGCATCGGCAATGATGATGACTCCTCGGTCTCTCGAGAACCCCTAAGGGCTTCAACTGGACTGCTGTTCAAGTCCACGCACTATGTCGATAACAAGCCATCCACGCTGCATTTTGAAATACAAAGGCAGCATGTCCTGCAGATGTTGTCCGAGCAAGGCAAGTATTCCGGGAATATCACGGTAGTCTGGGACTCCGAAATCTGACTCGGGCTAATCAAACGGACTAGTCCGGCTCAGGGATTGCACCCGTGCTGCGCGCTTTCATGCTGGCGCCTTGATCCGTATTTTTACGACGAGGCCCATATGGAGCTTGCCCTGACAGACGAACAGCGAATGATTCAGGCATCCGCCGAACGTTTTTTGAACCAAGTGGCCAGCTCCGCTGCGGTGCGCACGGCCATGACCAGCGATCAGGGGTACGACACCGCTACCTGGGCGCGAATGGCCAGGGAGCTGTATTGGCCCGCACTGGCGATCCCCGAGGCCTATGGAGGTCTTGGCCTGGGTTTTGTCGAAGTCAGTCTGCTCCAGGAACAGCTCGGGCGCTGCCTGCTGCCCACACCATTCTTTGCAACCTGCTGCCTGGCCACCCCTGCCCTGCTGCTCAGTCGCAATGAAGCACTCAAGGAACGCTGGCTGCCGTTGATTGCCGCCGGTGAGATTCGCGCCAGCCTCGCCTACACCAGCGCGCCTCGCTGGGACGACAGCGCCGTGCAGGTGTATGCGCAGAGCCATGCGGGGGGTTATCGCCTCAATGGCGAGTATCACTATGTGATCGATGGCAGCGATTGCCAGCTGTTGATCATTGCCGCACGCACGCCGGGCAGCGTCGGCGAAGCCGGTATCCGCCTGTTTGCACTGCCTGCCGATACTCCCGGGATTGTTTGCCAGTGGCAACCGACACTGGATCAGACCCGCCGCCTGGCTACCATCACCCTGAACGATGTAGTCGTCCACGACGATCAGTTGCTCAGCGAACCCGGGCAAGGCTGGCCGATGCTGCGCGATGTGCTGCAGATAGCCTGTGTTGGCCTGGCGGCCGAGCAGACCGGTGGCGCACAGCAGTCGCTGGACATCACTCTGGCCTATATCAGCGGCCGCGAACAATTTGGTCGCACTATCGCCAGTTTCCAGGCCATCAAGCACCGCTGTGCCGATTTGATGCTGGCCATCGAATGCGCGCGCTCGGCCAGTTACTACGCTGCCTGCATTGCCGCCGAGTGCCTGAATATCGATGGTGATCCGGGTATCCGTGAGCAACTTGGGGAAGCCGCGGCCACTGCGAAAATTTTTGCCAGCGAAGGCTTTTTCCAGTGTGCCGCCGAGTCCATCCAGTTGCACGGTGGCGTGGGTTTTACCTGGGAATACGACCCGCATCTGTATTTCAAGCGAGCCCGGGCCAGTGAGCAGATGCTCGGCACCCCGGCGTTTCATCGCGAGCAATTGGCCCGGCAGATTTTCGGAGAGTGCACATGAATATCGGTTTTAGCGCAGCAGATGAGCAGTTTCGCCAACAGGTTGCGCAGTGGATGCAGCAGCACCTGAGCGGTGACTTTGCAGCTTTGCGCTTTCGCGGTGGCCCGGGGGATGAGGACTTTGCTCCCGGGTTGCGCAAGCGCTGGGAACAGGTCTTGGCCCAAGGCCACTGGGTGGGTGCTGGCTGGGCCACCGAGCATGGCGGCCGTGGCTTGAGCATCAGCCAGCAAGTGATCTTTTTCGAAGAGTACGCAAGGGCGGGTGGCCCGGGACGTATGGGCCATATCGGCGAAGGGCTGGTAGGGCCGACGATTGCGGCCTTTGGCAGCCAGGAACAGCAGCAACGTTTTTTGCCGCCGATACTGGCGGGCCAGCACTTTTGGTGTCAGGGCTACTCCGAACCGGGTGCCGGGTCGGACCTGGCCAATATAAAGACCCGCGCCAGTTTCGATGAAGACCGCGGGCAATGGTTGATCAGCGGGCAAAAGGTCTGGACCTCACTGGCTCATGAATCGGACTGGTGCTTTGTGCTGGCACGTACCGAGCCGGGAAGTGTTGGCCATCGCGGCCTGTCGTTCTTGCTGGTGGAGATGGACCAGCCGGGTATACGGATACAGCCGATCCGGCAATTGACCGGTACCAGTGAATTCAACGAGGTTTTTTTTGATCAGGCGCGGGCTTCGGCAGACAACCTGATCGGCCAACCGGGTGATGGCTGGAAAATCGCCATGGCGCTGCTGGGGTTTGAACGCGGGGTATCGACCCTGGGCCAGCAAATGCAGTTTCAGAATGAGTTGGACGAAGTGGTGCGTATTGCCAAGGCCAATGGTACGGCGCAAGACCCGGTGCTGCGCCAGCGCATCGCACAGGCCTGGAGCGGCTTGCGGGTGTTGCGCTACAACTCGTTGCGCATGTTGTCCGGGGTACAGGATGGCAGCCTGCGGCCTGAAGCGACGATCTACAAACTGGCCTGGTCGACCTGGCATGTGGCCCTGGGCAAGCTGGCGATGGATGTACTGGGGCCAGAGGCCGAGTTGCTGGCCGGGGCGCCTTATGAGCTGACACGGTTGCAGGCGCTGTTTCTGTTTACCCGTGCGGATACCCTTTATGGCGGCAGTAATGAGATTCAGCGCAATATCATTGCCGAACGAGCGCTGGGGATGCCGCGGGAGGCCCGGTAGACGGGCTGAGAATCACAAGCCCTCTCATCCCGCCCCTCTCCCTCCGGGAGAGGGTTGCCGTGAGGGCCCGGGTCAAAAGGTGTACTTGCCATTGAACGACAGGTAATCCCGATCCGCCATTGTCCGTCCCTGGGCAATATCGGCCGAGCTCAAATACGCCACATAAGTCAGCCCCAGCTGAAAGTTGCCCAGGTACTTGAAATCACCACCCACTGTCAGACGCTTTTCAGCACGGCCCAACCCCGAATAGGCACTGCCGTCAATGTTCTGGGTCCAGGTGGCCTTGGTGGTCAAGTCCCAGCCGTTGAATACGCTGGGGTGATCGAAATAGGCGCCGATCCCCAACAGGCTTGAACCCCGTGTTTGACCGTCATACACATATTTATTGAAAGTCCCGTCCGTGCCCGCCCCGCCACCGCTAATGGTCAGGTCATCCACGCCCTGGATGCGCTGGTGCACCACCTCGGTCATCAGGGTGGTCTGCTGCGCCATAAACGTCGGCCCGATCATGTACACGGCATTCAGGTTTCCCTGCCACACCTGCCCCCGCGCCGGCGCACCGTTGCTCAGGTACACCGCCGCGCCGTCGCGATAGCTCAGGTCACCGGCGAACTGCACCGAATCACCGGCTTTGGTGGTGAAACTGATGCCGGTGAGCTTGATGTTGTCAAAGTAACCCAGCTGGTAACTCGGGCCATTGCCGTTGCCACCCACTTTGTTCAGGGACGAGTAATGGGTCTGCCCGGTAAAGTCGAAGAACAGTGCCGGGACGCGGTCGTGATAACGGTAATGAAACAGGCCGACCTCGGTGTTTTGCGTCACCCGGTATCGGGTGCCCAGGCCCCACTCGCCGCTGTCGCCCGGTTTGACCGAGCCGGCGTAGCCGACTGCGGCCCCGTTGGGCAGGTTGTCGACGATACCCGGGGCGAGCCGGAAAAACTCGGCCCCCGGGCCAAAGGTATCGCTGCCAAAGTAGTCGCCCACGGGGTTGAGCTGGGTTTCTTCCCACTTGTACTGGTAGAACCCGAGCAGGGTCAGGTCTTCATTCACCGACCACGCGCCCGATATCTGCCCCACCGGCAAGTAGGCATCCTTGGCTTCGGTGCCGGGCACGTTGAACTTGGTCGAATCCACCGGTGCCTGGCCCTGGCTGATGTTGGGCCAGAACAGGCTCTCGCCCCAGGCCACCAGATGCCGCCCGGCCTTTAGTGACAGGTACTGGTCGTCATTGACGGTAAAGTCGCCATACACATAAGCATCCAGCAGCCGCGCCTTGCTGCCGCTGAGTTTGCGCGTGTCCTGGCTGAAGTCGTTGTAGCGTCCGGTCTTGTTCACCGTGTCCGGTGAGTCGTTGTCGTTGCGCTGGTGGTAGACCTCGTCATAGAAATGACTGCCGCGCACCACGGCGCCGAGGTTGTCGTGCTTGAGCATCAACTCGCCAAATACGCTGACCCGGTTGTTGATCAGCGAGCCGCGCTTGAAGTTGCGCGTGGCATCATCGTAGTTGATGTTGTTCAGGTATTCGTGATCCGGTTTTGCGGTACGCATCGAGGCCGTGTAGTTGACGGTCAGAGAAGAGTCGAGGGTGGTGTTTTCGCCCAGCTCGAGGGTAGGTGCCGCCAGGGCCAGACCGCTCAGCCCCGACAATAAACCGGTCCCGACAACACGCGTGTATTGCTTGAACATGCCTTGCTCCTTGTTATTGTTGTTTTGCTCCGCCCGGCCACCTGCGCACAGGCAGGGCCCGTGGCAGACAGCAGGATGGCGTCAGGGCGTTACTTGCCGGCCCGACGTGCCGCTTCGGGGCCAAAATCGCCAGCAGCAAAACCGCCTTTGTTCAGCACATAGCCGTTGCGTTGTTCGTTGATCAGGTTGAAGGCCAGATAACTGCCAGCGTTCAGGTCGTGATACAGGCCAACACCGGCCTGCCAGGTTTGCGTTTCCGGGGCATAGAAGTAATTGACCATCGAGGTGCGCCACAACTCGCCGCGGTTGTCGTAGTTGTCACCCATGATCGGGAACCAGCTGTCTTCGTCGATATACAGCATGCGCTTGCCGTACAGATGGCGGTTACCCGGCTTGAGCACACCCTCGAGCACCCACACGCGATGCAGTTCGTAACGCATGTTGTCGGGGTTGATATGACCGGGAGTGAGCATGCTCGCGTACTTCAGGTCACCGGCGTGCAGGCGCGCAGTGTTGTAAGGGATATACAGCTCTTTTTTACCGACGATGTTCCAGTTATAGCGCTGGGCCGAGCCGTTGAAGATGCGTACTTCGTCGACGGTGATCGAACCGCCGGAGCCCGGAAAGGCCATGTCAAAACCGTAACCCGGCGACTGCCGCACACGCCGCGTACCCGGATCGTAGCGCCAGCTCTGGCGCGGCTCGGTCTTGTCGTTCCAGTACTCGGTACCGGTGTTGATTTCACCCTTGTCGCGCTGTGGCAGCAGGGTTTCGTTAAGGTAGAAAGACGAATTGCCCACCGTGTCGCCAATCTTGCCCGGCTCCAGCCCCGGCGCCATATTGCGCGAGTGCACGCGGCCCCAGTTGATATTGCCATCCTTGAGCACATAGGCGTTGTCCGAAGTGTATTCCTCGGTCCAGGCACGCACGGTAAACAGCGAGGCATTTTTCAGCAGTTCAATACCGTTTTGCGGTATCGGGAATGCTACCCCGCCAGTGCGGGCAACCACGCCTTCGCCGTCGTCGACCAGTTTGGCGACCGAGGCATTTTCCAGGGTGGCCTTGCACACCGTGTCAGAAAAACGAAAGTCACGGTGCGAAGGGTAAACCGGCATGCGGAATGTTTGCGGATAGAGTTTGAACAGGGCCTTTTGCCCCTCGGACAAGTGCCCGTCGTACTGACTGAGGTTTTGCGCGGTGATCACAAACAGCGGCTTTTCGTTGGGGTAAGGGTCTACGGGATGCTTGCCCGTGCCCTCGAACTTCATCCCCGGTGCCGCGCCCAGCCATTGGCCGCCAAAAGCAGGGATGGTGCCTGCGGCGTTGCCCGCCTTTTCGGCGCCGACGCAGGTCAGGTCCTTGCCCAGCCGGGTGATCTGGTCGGCAGGGGCCTGGGCCAGCGCCAGAGCACTGTAACCCTGCAATGCCAGGGCAACTGACAGCCAGCCGCCCATATGGGTGATGCGTCCCATGGAGTTCTCCTTTTTATTGGTCATGCACATTTACTGGTGGGAGCGGGCGTGCCCGCGATTGGATCGACGTGGTCTGGCTGATACATCGCGGCGCCTGAATCGCGAGCAAGCCCGCTCCCACCTGAAACCTGGCGCCCACTCACGCTCTGGCTGATTGCGCAATCGTGAGCATCGCGGGTTCCACCAGCGGCTTGCCCAGGTTGAACCACGCAGCCAGTGCCGGCAGCAGGAAGATCGCCCCCAGCACGTTGACCATAAACATGAAGGCCAACAGCACACCCATATCGGCCTGGAACTTGAGGGGCGCAAATACCCAGGTGCACACCCCCAGCGACATGGTCAGCGCGGTAAACACCGCCGCCGTGCCGCGCTGGCACATGGCGCGGTAGAAGGCTTCGCGCAGGTCATGCCCCGCGGCCATCTCATGCTCGATGCGCTCGTACAGATAGATGCCGTAGTCCACCCCTACCCCCACACCCAGCGCCATTACCGGCAAGGTCGCGACCTTGAGACCAATACCCAGCAGGGCCATCAGTGCATTGCACAGCACCGCGACAATCGCCAAGGGCACCAGAATGCACAGCACCGCGCGCACCGAACGAAAGGTCAGCAGGCAGAACAGCGCCACCGAGAAGAACAGCGCCGCCAGCATCACTACTTCGGCATGCTTGACCGCTTCGTTGGAGGCCGCCATGACGCCGATATTGCCCCCCGCCAGCTTGAACGCCACGCCGGGCACATGGATGCTGGCGATAATACGTTTGGCCTCCGCCAGCACATGGGCCACGGTGGCGCCTTCGTGATCGCTCAGGAACACCAGAATCTGCATCTGCTGGCAGCCGTCAGTGACCAGCCCCGAGTCCGGTGAATAGGCGTAGGCGCCCTGCTGCAAGCCCTGGGCGGAACCGGGGATGGCCGCCCAGCGCGGGTTGCCTTCGTTGTTGCCGGCAATCACCTGCTTGCTCATCCCTGCCACGCTTTGCACCGATTGCACACCGGGCACTTCGCGCATCTTGAAATCGAAGGTTTCCACAGCCCGCATCACGGCCGGGTCCAGGCAGGCCTCACTGCGATCGCGAATGGTCAGGAACACCGAGAGCACATCCAGGCCGATGGCGTAATTGCTGATGATTTTCTGGTTGTCCTGGTTGTAGCGCGAGTCGGCACGCAATTCCGGCGCACCTGAGCCGATATCACCGGTGGTCAGTTCACGGGCCTTGTACGCGCCGGCCACCAGCAACAACACACTCAAGGCAAATACCCAAAGTGCTGGGCCGGGCGTGGCCAGCGCCGACAGCCGCCACCACAGCGGGTGGCGTGAACTGGCAATGCGCGCCTGAACCGTCAGCAAGCGCGGCTCCAGCGTCAGGTGGGCGATGATCAGCGGCAGCATGATTTTGTTGGTGATGATCATCAGCATCACACCGATGCAGGCCGTGACGCCCAGCTCGTGGACGATGGGGATATCGATCAGCATGATCACCCCGAAGCCCAGGGCGTTCATCAGCAGCGCCAGCGCGCCGGGGATAAAAATCTTGCTGAACGCCACCTTGGCCGCACTCACTGAATCACTTCCGGCCAGTACTTCCTGCTTCCAGGCGTTGGTCATTTGCACGGCATGGGACACACCGATGGAGAAGATCAGGAACGGCACCAGAATCGACATCGGGTCGATACCCAGGCCCAGCAACGGCAGCAGGCCAAGCAACCAGATCACCGGCAGCAAGGCGACAAACAGCGCCACCAGGGTCAGGCGTAACGAGCGTGAATACAACCACAGCAGCGCAGCGGTGATCAGAAATGCGATGGCAAAAAAGCCCATCACCGTGTTCAGCCCTTCGACCACGTCGCCGACCAGTTTGGCAAAGCCCACGATATTGATTTCGATATCGTCGCTGGCGTATTTGGCGCGGATGTCTTCCAGGCCACGGGCAATTTGTATGTAGCTTACGGGCTGGCCGGTCTTCGGATCGATGTCCTGCAGGTCAGCGCGCACCAGCGCGGATTTGAGGTCATTGGCCAGCAGCCGGCCGATCTGCCCGGAGCGCGCGGCATTACTGCGTACCTGTTGCAAATCTGCGGGGGTGGCGGCGTATTGCGGCGGCACCACCAGATCACCGACATAGCCGTCTTCAGTGATTTCGATATAGCGCACGTTGGGGGTAAACAGCGAGGTGACGCTGGGGCGGCTGACCCCGGAGAGATAAAACACGTCATCGGTGACGTTTTGCAGGGTCTGGAGGAACTCGGGGTTATAGATATCCCCCTCGCCTTTCCAGTGCACGCTGACCAGCAGGCGATTGGCGCCGGTAAAGATACGGCTGAAGTCCAGGAAGTTGATCATGTAGGCATGGCGCACCGGTATCTGCTTGTTGAAACCGGGGTCCAGGCGAACCTGGGTGGCGCTGTAGCCCAAGGCCAGGGTGAGCAACAGAAAAAAGCCGAGCAAGGCTTTGCGCCGGGCCATCAACTGCTCGGCGCAGCGTTGCACAGCCGATGACAAGACAAAAGCGCCCATGCTCGCGGTCCCTCGCACACTGGTTGAAAGTGATCGCGATAATCAGACGGGGCCGGGCCTTGAACATCGTCCGTAAGGGTTAGGCTGTTTGAGGGATGGGGTAACTGCCCCTGTAGCTGCCGAGGAACGAAGGCTGCTGCTACAGGAACACTGCAACTGTGGGAGCGAGCCTGCTCGCGAAGGTCGTTCGCGAGCAGGCTCGCTCCCACAATAGG